>CAZIDC010000244.1:0-5045 GCA_964537885.1 uncultured Syntrophaceae bacterium
CCTTTCGGTCCTTCTCCGGTCTTGGCCATAATCGTGATCGTGTCCGCCACATGGCCGTGGGTAATAAAACATTTCCGGCCGTTGAGGATATAGCTGTCCCCCTGAAGCTTGGCCGTGGTCAAGATCCCTGTTGGATCCGAGCCTCCCGTGGCTTCCGTAACCGCAATGGTGGCCAATCTTTCCCCTTTGGCCAGGGCCGGAAGATATTTTTTCTTCTGGCCTTCGTTTCCAAAGTCAACGATCGGAACGATTCCCAAATGGAAGATTTGCAGGGCCATAGCCGCCGCGGCCGAAATCCGTCCCACCTCTTCCAGCATGATCATACGCGCCAGATGGCCAAAGGCCGATCCGCCGAACTCTTTGGGGATGAGGATTCCCATATACTGCTGCTTCCCCATTTCCTTGTAAAGATCCCAGGGAACCTCATCGGTCTCTTCCATGTGGGCGACTTTTGGGGCAACGGCCCCCTGGGCGAATTCCCGAACACTTTTCCGCAAAAGCTCCTGTTGCGATGAAAATTGAAAATCCATTCTTCTCCTCCTAAGGCGGTTGAATATTTAATAAAATACAGGCATCGCCTTTTATATCACTTTGCTCGTTGTTTTACAAGAAGGCTCTACAAAGATTCTTCCTCCGACGAATCGCAATTGGGAAATCATGGGAAAGGTTAGGAGATGAGGGGTAACTCAGGGGACCAATTTACTGAGATCTCCCCAGAGGGATATTCTTCCTTTTCCATGGCTGGCTTATTTCTCAAGGAAGGCTGACCCGGAGATAGGATGAGGATAATTACATGGACTGCTCCACCAGTTCGCTCAGATCGAAGACGCTCATGGAATTCTCCAGGCCTTTTTCTTTGATTCCATCCCCAATCATCGTCAAGCAGTAGGGGCAAGCCGTTCCCACGTATCCGGCTTTGGTTTGCGATGCCTGATCCGTGCGCATTTGATTGATGCGCGTCCCAATCTTCTCCTCCATCCACATCCGCCCGCCACCGGCTCCGCAGCAGAAGCTGCGAAAACGGCTGCGTTCCATCTCCACTAAACGCAGGCCCGGAATGGCTTCGATAATTCTTCGGGGTTCCTCGTAGATATTATTGCCTCGTCCCAGATAACAGGAGTCGTGGTAGGTGATCACCTTGTCCATTGGTTTGCTGAGTTTCAACTTTCCGCTCCTTAGGGCATCGGCGATGAACTGCGTGTAATGCATGACTTCATAATTTCCCCCAAACTGGGGGTATTCGTTCTTCAGGGTATTGAAGCAGTGGGGGCACATGGTCACCATCTTCTTCACCCCATAGGCCTTGAGGACCTCGATATTGGCCTGAACCAGCGTCTGATAAAGATATTCGTTGCCGATCCGCCGGGCCGAATCCCCGCAACACCCCTCTTCAGTTCCCAGGATGGAAAATTTAACCCCGCAGGCTTTGAAGATCTTTACCAGAGAGGTTGCCACCCTCTTGTTCCGGTCGTCAAAGCTTCCCGCACATCCCACCCAGAAGAGCAAATCCACGTTGCTTTCTTCGGCCATGGTCTTGATATCCAGGCCTTTAGCCCAATCCGCCCTCAGCCCGAGACCCACCCCCCAGGGGTTGCTGTTATTCTCCATGTTGCGAAACACCAACTGAACTTCCGAAGGAAAGCGGCTCTCCATCAGCACTAAGTAACGGCGCATATCGGCCAATTTGTCCAGGCAGGGGATATAGACCGGGCAAACATGGGAACAAGCCATGCAGGCGGTGCAGGCCCAGATCACGTCCTCGGAGATCACTTCTCCGATCAACTTCTTCCCCCCCTCGGTTTCAGGGTTTTTTCCTTGTCGGATCAGGGCCCCCTTTTCCTCCATATGAGCGCGCAAGTCATCGTAATTCCGTTTGGGGGCCAAGGGCTTTCCTGTGAGATTGGGGGGACAATTCTCTAAACACCGGCCGCATCGCGTGCAGGCATCCAGGTCAAGGAGTTGCCGGCGGTTGAATTCTTCCAGCTTGGAAACCCCAAAAGTCTCTGCCGTTTCAAAATTTCGAATGGGCTGAATGACTGCTTCGGAGTCCAGGCCTCGCAGCAAAATATTCAAAGGACCCGTGACGATATGGAGCAGTTTGGAATAAGCCGCGTAACCGATAAGAGTGAAAGCCAAGAGGGCGTGAACCCACCAGGACATCTGATGGAACGCCGTAGCTGTCTCCCGGCTCATTCCGGCCCCCTGGAAAAGCAAAGCGACTGCGCGGCCTACCGGAGACCAAAGCGCCCAATCCGGGTGGGGGTTCAGCTCCGTAGCCAGGATACGCAGCCCCTCCACTAAGAATCCGGTTAGAAGGATGGCTAAAAACAATGCCAGGATCAGCGAATCATTCAGGATACTGTCCAACCATTGGGGCCGGTAAAGGTACCGGCGGCCAATGGCCAGCAGAACCCCCACGATGGCCAAAGCTCCGAAGAGGTCCAGGAAAAAAGAAAAGTATAGGTAAAAAGAACCTTTGAGAAACGCATAGGAGGCAATCGGCCAAGTAATATCCACCTGCACAAAAATGAGGGTTGTGCCCGCTGTCAAAACAATGAACCCCCAAAAGAGAAAGGAATGCATCAGGCCGGCATAAGGCTTCTGGAGCAAGCGCCGATGACTCAGGAGATCCAAAAGCAGGCCTTTGACGCGTTCTCCCAATCGATCGAATTGAAACTCTTCGGCCTTGCCCATTTTCCAAAGTCGCCATCGCTTGATGAATCCTCGGATAAAGAGCCCAAGGGGAATGATCATCAATAGATAGATGATGATCCGTGCGTACTCCCCGGCGTTCCACAAAATTTCTCTCGTTGGTTCCACTATTTTCCCTCACCTCGGCCGGTCTACGCCCGTACCGGGATCCGCTTCATTCCTTGCCCGTCGCATGTTCTCAAACTTCGGCCAAGAGCTTCTTGAATTCCTCAGTCAAGACAGGCACAACTTTGAAGAGGTCTTCGACAATCCCATAATCCGCCTTCTGGAAAATGGGTGCATCCGGGTCCTTGTTGATGGCCACGATGACTTTAGCAGATCCCATTCCGGCAAGGTGCTGGATGGCTCCGGATATACCGCAAGCAATATACAGGTTGGGGGTAACCACTTTTCCCGTTTGTCCCACCTGATCGCCATGATCCCGCCATCCGGAATCAACTGCCGCCCGGGAGGCTCCAACGGTAGCATGGATCACGTCGGCAAGCTCCTCCAGAACCTTAAAATTCTCCGCTCCCTTCATTCCCCGTCCGCCGGAAACGATGATCTCCGCCTCGGTCAGGTCCACCTTGGCTCCGGCAGCTTTGACAATCTCCACCACTGTCGTCCTCAAGCTGGCGGGATCAATTTTGGCCTCAATTTTGATTGTTTCCCCCTTCTTGGCTCCATCAGGCGGAAGCATCTCCAAAACGTTGGGCCGGACCGAAGCCATCTGGGGGCGCGAGACCGGGCAGGTTAATTCAATAAAAGCCTTACCGGCGTAAACCGGACGTTTGGCCACCAGCACGCCATCATCCCCCATGGAAAGGGCCGTGCAATCCGTAGCCAGTCCGGTCTGGAGACGGACGGCGATCCGCGGGGAAAGGTCCTTGCCCATGATGGTCGCACCGCACAGGAATACGGCCGGTTGATGTTCCTTACATAAGTTCGTCAGCACTGAGGAATAGGCATCCGTCGTATAGTTGGCCAAAGCCGGGTCATCCACCCAATAGACCTTGTCGGCGTACTCGGCTAACCGGCCGGTCAATCCCTCTACCCCCGAACCGAGGAGGACAGCCACCAGCTCTTGCCCGAGTTTCTCAGCCATCTTCTTTCCCTGACTCAGAAGCTCGAACGTAATCTTTCGAATATTACCCTCTTTGGTTTCAGCAAATACCCAAATCCCTTTTGCCATAAATTATCTCCTTTAGTGATTTCCAGATTTGCAATTTGTTGGGACGCAGACTGGCGCAGATAGCCGCAGAAAAAGATAACGTCTTGATAATCCGCGTTCATCAGCGTCCTAAAAGGAAATTGCAGTATTAAATAATCTTCGCTTCTTCGCGCAAAAGTTTGACTAAATTTTTGGCGGCATCGATCACTTCTCCCGAAATGACCTTTCCCGGTGGACGGGAAGGCGGTGGGGTGTACTTCAGAATTTTGACCTTTGCTCCTGCCGCCCCCACCTGGTCAGCCGGCAAACCAAGGGCGGTTGGGTTGATCGGTTTCACCTCTTTCTTTTTGGCCTTCATGATTCCGGGTAAAGAAGCGTACCGGGGTTCATTCAACCCCTTTTGACAGGTAAAGACCGCCGGTAGACTCACTTCGATCACTTCTTTGCCGCCCTCGACTTCGCGTTCCACTTTGGCCTTTTTCATGTCCGCGCTGATCTCTAATTTTGTAATCAGGGTGACATGCGGAAGGTTCAGAAACTCCGCCAGGGATTGTCCCACCTGGGCCATGTCATCATCAACGGCTTGTTTGCCGCAAAGGATCAGGTCAAAGGCCTCTTTTTGGATAACCGCGGCAATCGACTTTGCGGTTGCCCAGCCGTCCGCTCCTTCAAAAGCCGGATCGTTCAGATGAATCGAACGGTCCGCCCCCATAGCCAGGCCGGTGCGCAAGGCTTCCACGGCCCGCTGCGGGCCCATGGATACAAGGATGGCCTGACCTCCGAATTTTTCCTTGATCCTCAAAGCCTCTTCCACGGCGAACTCACAATAGGGATTCATGACATACTTGATGTCGTCGGTCACAATCCCCGTACCATCCGGCTTGATTTTGATCAATGTCTCAGTGTCCGGCACCTGCTTCATGCAAACGATAACGTTCACTCCCGACCTCCTTTGCTTTGGAATTAAATAAACGGGAACGCAGATTTTCACGGCCAACCGCAGAACAATGTTCTTTTACGGTTTCCATCTGCGTCCATCAAGAAATTTATGGTACTTGGGCTTTCCCGGTGGATCCGGAAGTCCAGGGATACTTCTCCCGGGCCTCATCGCTCATCATTCCCCGGATAAAAACATCGCTGATCTGCAAAGCGGCCTCACCGATACTGTGCTTTTTCTTGGTGG
>CAZIDC010000245.1:0-5038 GCA_964537885.1 uncultured Syntrophaceae bacterium
AAAAAGGTCAGCTCTGGATTTGGCTGGCCAGGATAACCGCTTCGGCGATTTCCCGCATCGATTTGCGAAGATCCATGGATTTTTTCTGGATCCGGCGGAAGGCTTCTTCTTCGGAAAGCCGCTGCTCTTTCATCAAAATTCCCTTGGCTCGTTCAACGAGTTTTCTGGATATCAACTCATCCTCGATAATCTTGGCTTTCATGATCAGGCCGGCGTTCTCGATGGCGATCGCCGCCTGATTGGCGACCGTGGTTAATACCTCGACTTCGCTTTTCGTAAACTTATGGGTAAAGGATGTGTAACAGTTGATGACCCCGATCACCTTCTCTTTGACGCACATCGGCACGGACAGCATGGAAACCAGCCCTTCCTTGCGAGCCAGCTCTTTTTCCTTATACCGGGGTTCTTTGAGGACGTTGGCGATCATCAACGGCTTATTTTCTTCGGCCACATACCCTACAACCCCTTCTCCCAGTTTCAGGATCCTCTCCTTCAGATATTCCTCGCTCATGGACTGGGTAGCCCTGATTTTCAGGGCTTTGTCCCGTTCATCGACCAGCCAGAGGGAGCAAATTTTTGACTTCATGACTTCGGCCGTAACCACCACGATCAAACGCAGGATGTCTTCCAGGTAAAGGTCGGAGGAGATCGCCTTGCTGATCTTCGAAAGGGCTTCTAATTTTTTTATCAATGATCCTTTGGTGCTGGTAGGGGCCATAGTCAAGAAACCCGGGAATTAGAAAAATTCGAATTTTATTTCTTCTCCATGATTTGATAGTACAATTCAACCTTTTTGTCAAGGATTTCATCTGCCCCCCTGATATGGGTCATGGTGGCTATGGTCGAAGCAGAATAAATTATATCAGGGGCTAAGCGAGAGCAGCCTATTGGGACCTTGGCCTTTTTAGCTTTTGGATCATCACCAATTTAATTGGTCGATCACACCCATCTTCTCGTTGCCCGGGCAAAAGAGCAGGCGCCGAAGACAAAAAGGGCCGGGATCAAACCTTCCCATTTTCCCCCTTCTTCCTTTCCGCAAAGAGACGCGGGGGGAAGGGGATAGCTCGGCAACAAGGCGCAGAAGCCCGCATTGGGGAAAGAGGGACCACCGCCTTTTTTGGCGAGGCGAATGCTTTTTTGCCCGGGCATGGAACCAATTGACCATGCGGAAAGACTTTAGATTTCGGGTTACTTTTTTAAAAATTTGCTTTAAAATGTCTTCTGAAGAAAGGGAATGGAAGCGATGGAAGATCATGGCCGAAGAATCAGCCGCCGTGTTTTTTTAAAGACAGCCGCTGCCGGGGCTGCGTTAACCCTTGCTGGCAGATCAGTTTTTGCGGATGCTCGCGAAGAATATGACCTGGCCGTCATTTCCGGAGATCCGGCCGCGGCAACGAAAAAAGCTTTGCAGGTCATGGGCGGCATTGCGCGTTTCGTCAAAAGAGGGCAGCGCGTTGTCCTCAAACCCAACATGTCCTTTCCCCGGCCGCCCGAAGCGGGCTGCAATACCCATCCGCTGGTGGTTACCACCGTCGCCCGGGCCTGTCTGGAAGCCGGCGCCCAACAGGTATTGGTTCTGGATTATACTTTGTACCGGGCGGAACTCTGCCTCGAGCGGTCAGGCATCCGCGAGGCATGCAAACCCATCAAAGGGTGCCATGTACTCGCTTTTCAAGAACGAAAATTCTTCCGGGAGATAAAGGTCCCGCAGGGAAAAGTCCTGGAAAGCGTAGAAGTCATCAAGGAAGTTTTAGATAGTCCCGTTCTCATCAGCCTTCCTGTGGCTAAATCTCACTCAACCACCGGTGTGAGCCTGGGCATCAAGGGATTGATGGGCCTGATCTGGGACCGGGGGAGCTTTCATTCCAAATATAACATTAACCAGGCGCTTGCTGACCTGGCCGGTGTTATTCGACCCCAGCTTACCATCTTGGACGCCACCCGCGCTCTGGTCAGCGGTGGCCCGGGGGGGCCCGGAGAAGTCCAAAAACCCAACTTGGTCATCGCCGGCACCGACCCGGTGGCCGTAGACTCCTATGGCGTAACCGTGGCTCCCTGGTATGGCCAAAGCTTCAAGGGCCGGCAGGTGGAGCACCTGCTTGTTGCCCACCAGCGGGGCTTGGGAAAGATCGATCTTGACCAGGTTAAAATATTTAAGGGGAGCGCATGAGGGCGTGGATCCAGGCTTTTTCCCTCCTTCTCTTTTCCGTCTTATTCCTTCTGGCTACCTACAAGCTACCCGACTGGCTTCCGGCTGATCTTTATCTGCGCCTTGATCCGCTCCTCGGACTGAGCGCGGTTTTTGCCGCCAAAGAGGTAATCGGGCGAGTTTTATGGGCGCTGATTGTCATTGGGGCCACTCTCGCGATCGGCCGGTTTTTTTGTGCTTACGTTTGCCCCCTGGGCGCCTCGATCGATTTTTTGGACTTCCTTTTTTTTCGCAAAAAAACACGCCCGGGCTTGGCGCAAGAGGCCGGCTTCCGGAAAGTGAAATTCATTTTGCTGATCATTTTCCTCAGCGCCGCCCTGGCCGGGCTGACCCTGGCCTTTTTCATGGATCCTTTGGCCCTGCTTACCCGCTTCTACACCTTTTTGCTTTATCCTTTAGTCATTACCCTTCTCAATATGCTTTTTGATCTGCTTCGCCCCCTTGCCCGCGCCCTGGGGTGGATAACCCTTACCCACCTGCATTATTCCCAGCCGGTTTATTACATGACTTTCATAACCTTCCTGATCTTCGCGGGAATCATCGCCCTGAATCGTTTCGCGCCCCGATTCTGGTGCCGGTATCTCTGCCCCCTCGGCGCGTTCCTGGCCTTCTTTTCTCCCCTGGGGTTTTATAAACGCCGGGTCAGTCCGGAATGCAACGATTGCCGGAAATGCCAGAAGACCTGTCCCATGGGCGCGATTGAACAGGATCCCAGGAAAATCCGCCTGGCCGAATGTATTCAATGCCAGACGTGCTCTGAGGTCTGCCCCCAGGAAGCAATTACCTTTTCGCCCTTTGCTTCTTCTGCTTCTGCCACCGAACACAGTGGGGAATATTCAGCGATTGATTTGTCCCGCAGGGGATTCCTATACTCCCTGAGCGGGGGATTCACTACCGCTTTTCTTGCGGAGCGGACGCCGTTTACCCAACTCCACGGCAAGCATCAGCTGGTACGCCCGCCGGGAGCGCTTCCCGAAAAGGAATTTTTACGCACCTGTATCCGCTGCGGCGAATGCATGAAATCCTGCATTACTAATACTCTCCAACCCTGCGCCTGGGAATCCGGCCTGGCCGGTCTCTGGACGCCGAAGATGGACCTTCGTTTGGCCCCCTGCGAGCAGGATTGCAACGTCTGCGGCAAAGTCTGCCCGACGCAGGCCATCCGCTCTCTCTTGCTTGAAGAAAAAAACCACGCCAAAATTGGGACGGCTGTTCTGCGCAAAGAGCTGTGTTTAGTCTGGGCCGAAAATAAACTCTGTCTGATCTGCGATGAGATTTGCCCTTACAATGCCATCGTCTTCCATTCCCTGGAAGGGTACCGGCGCCCGGTGGTGATCGCCTCCAGGTGCAACGGCTGCGGGTTCTGTGAGCAGAGATGTCCGGTCCAGGGGGAATCGGCGATTACGGTCGTGCCCAACGGCGAAATCCGACTGAAGGAAGGTTCTTACGTTAAAGAAGCTAAGAAGCTCCAGTTGGAATTCAAGCCGGACCCCGGCGATGACAAGTTCATCCTGGAGCAATCGGGGTTAAAAATCGAGGAAAGCAAGAAGGAAGAGAAAGATATTCCTGCGGAAGGAAAGCAACAAACGCCAAAGCCGAAGGGATTCCTCTGATAAAAAAGGGTTCAAGGATCCCAGTGAAATTTTAAACGCCCGACGTAATTTTCTTACCAACAGCCCCCTTGTACCCCGGACCCCTGGAATTCTTCAACCCTTATTTTTACTTTTCTTTGCCAGTCATTCCAAACTCTTTCATTTTGCGACGGAGGGTGTTGCGGTTGATTCCTAAGAAGCGGGCGGTCTTGAGCTGGACATGCCGCGTCTTTTCCAGCGCGGATTTAAGCAGGGTTTTTTCCACCACGATCAATACGTCATCATAAAGACGCCCATTGGATCGGGGGTCGACCTTCATTTCGGCAATCATCCGGGATAAACGGTCTTCCAGAATCTCCGTCAGGGAGATTTTTCTCCTGGCCTTCGGAAGGCTTTTCCCGAGTGTTTCCAACTCCTTCCTAAAACCCCAATTCTCTTCGAGCAAGGACCGATTTTCGGATGCTACGGCCTTACGCATTAACACCGCTTCGCTGATCAGGTTGGACACTTCCCCCAGTATCTGGAAATCTTCGGTTAGGGCGGTCGGTTCGTCGTAAAAAGGATCCCCCCCCAAAATGCCGACGATAGTGGATTGGACTTTCACCGGTGCGCAGAGGAAAGAGGTGCTGGACCGTTTCGGGGTTGATTTCGTTTTTCCGTCGTTGAACCAGATGTTCTCCCCGCCATCGACCACTGCGGCCATCTGACCTTTCTCTAAAATCCGCTGAATAATGCCCGAGCCGAAATACTCCTTCTTCCGCTTCATCTCTTCAGCGGAAAGACCCTGCGCTCCTCCCATCTCCCATTCGCTGGATTCGGGATTGAGCATTAAGACCCCCCCTTTTTTCATACCCATCTGTTGGGAGAGGATGCTGAGAACCTTTGGATAGGCTTCCTTCAGTTCAATGGAGGAACCCAAGGCTTTGGCGATCTCATAAAGAGATTTCCACCTGGAGATGTTTTTTTTCTCGTCGATTTTTTCCGTAGATGGGTTCATGGGTCTTTTCCTTGAAGGCCTGAAAAAGAGCGGCCCCTGCTTCTTAAAATCAGCAAAAGGCGATCTCCCCTTTTAAAAGAATTCCCCTCTTAGGTTAAACGGAAGGATTAAAAACTTCGTTTGTCATTGATTTTGCAACCACGCTACTAAAAACGGAAAAAAGTGTCAAGCCCTTCTTTAAAAAATTTTTAAAAAGGGCCGCTGCGAAAAAATGCGGGTCTTCCCCCCTCCGTTTCCCCC
>CAZIDC010000246.1:0-5032 GCA_964537885.1 uncultured Syntrophaceae bacterium
GTGACCTCTGTGGCTAAATAATTTCAAATTTTGGAGGAAGGGTGAAAGGGAAAAGCGATACGATTAAAAAGAAATCAACATTTCGAGAATATGCCGAAGCCATCATCGTCGCCCTGGTTTTGGCTCTTTTCATCCGGACGTTTGTCGTGCAGGCCTTTAAAATCCCTTCGGGTTCGATGGAGCCTACGCTGGAGATTGGCGATCACATTCTGGTGAACAAGTTCATTTATGGGATTAAGCTTCCGTTCACTTCGATCTCTCTTCTTTCCTTGGGAAACCCGAAGCGGGGGGATGTCATTGTTTTTATCTACCCCCTGGACACCAGCAAAGATTTTATCAAGCGGGTGGTCGCTGTGGAAAGCGACACGGTGAAAATCGTGAATAAAAAACTTTATATCAACGGGGCTGAAGTGGACGACTCCCGTGCGGTGTACAAAGAAAACACCATTTTTGCGGCAGAAATTCAAAAACGGGACAATTTCGGGCCGGTGACCGTTCCCGAGGGCCATCTCTTCGTGCTGGGGGATAATCGCGATCGAAGTCTGGACAGCCGATTTTGGGGTTTTGTCCCGCTGAAGGATGTCCGGGGTAAGGCCTTTATGATTTACTGGTCCTGGAACGGCCAGGAAACAACGCTGCGATGGAAGCGAATCGGCCAGCTGGTCCACTGAGGGGTCGAGGAAGATGAAGCTAAAGGAAAAAGAAGTGGTCATGGATGGGGAGGCGTTCGAGCGGGCCCTGGTGCGCATCACCCATGAGATCATCGAGCGCAATCAAGGCGTGAAGGATATGGTTTTAATCGGAATTCGAACCGGTGGGGTTTATCTGGCCGAACGCATCCGGATGAAAATCGAGCAGATCGAAAGGGTAAAGATTTCCTCGGGGATCATTGACATCACTCTTTACCGGGACGACTTTGCCATCGGACTCCCTCAACCTCTGGTGGGCAAGACAGAAATCCCTTTTCCCCTGAGGGACAAGAAAGTCATTCTGGTGGACGATGTATTATATACAGGAAGAACGGTTCGAGCCGGGATGGACGCCCTTATTGATTTCGGCCGGCCGAAATTCATCCAGTTGGCCGTTCTCATCGACCGCGGCCTCCGGGAGCTGCCTATCCAGGCGGACTATGTGGGCAAAAAGGTGGTGACTGGACCGCAGGACGAAGTGTCCGTTTTATTCCGGGAGGTTGATGGCCAGGATCAAGTAATCATCCAGGAAAAAATCGCTTGATTACTCCCGCAATGAATCCCGGTCTTTTCCCTAAGAGGTGAGACATGGCAAATGATTTAGATCGGGCTGTTTCCCGGACAATCTCAGACAAGCCACCTCGGCGATTGGCCGGGAAAGACCTTCTGGGAATCCAGAAAATAGATGTTTCCGAAATTGAGCTCATCCTGGATACAGCCGAATCTTTCAAGGAGATTTCCAACCGGGAGATCAAAAAAGTTCCCACCCTCCGGGGGAAAACGGTGATCAATCTTTTCTACGAGCCCAGCACCCGGACCCGGACCTCCTTTGAAATTGCGGCCAAACGGCTGAGCGCGGATGCGATCAATATCTCCACTTCGTCCAGCAGCGTAACCAAAGGAGAAACACTGATCGATACAGCCAAAAATCTGGAAGCAATGAACCCGGATTGCATCGTCATCCGCCATTCTTCTTCCGGGGCGCCCCACCTATTGGCACGGCTGATGCGTGTTCCGGTCATCAATGCCGGCGACGGGGCTCATGAACACCCTACCCAGGCCTTGCTGGATCTCTTCACGGTCCGGGAGAAAAAAGGAAAACTTACCGGGTTGAAAGTCGCCATTGTGGGCGACATCCTGCACAGCCGGGTGGCCCGCTCAAACATCCATGGATTTATAAAAATGGGAGCGGAGGTCCACTTAGCGGGACCCCGGACCATGATGCCGGCGGAAATAGAACGAATGGGGATTCACTGGCATGAGAGTCTGCTCGAACTGATCCCGGATGCGGATGTAATTATGATGCTTCGGATCCAACTCGAACGCCAGGGGGGAGGGTTCTTTCCCACGCTGCGGGAGTATTCGCGTCTGTTCGGGTTGAATTTGGAAGTCTTAAAGGCAGCCAAGCCGGACGTATTAATCATGCACCCCGGCCCGATGAACCGGGGGGTAGAGATATCTCCGGAGGTGGCCGATGGGCCCTATTCGGTTATTTTAGACCAGGTCACCAACGGGGTGGCCGTACGCATGGCCCTTCTCTACCTGTTGGTGGGCGGGGAAAGAGAGGCAGACAGGAGTTCCTTATGAACCTGTTATTCAAGAATGGACGGCTTGTGGACCCTGCCAGTGGAACCGATGAGCGGATGGATTTGCTGGTAGAGGAAGGAAAAATCACCGCCATGGGACGAGGGATACCCGAGGGTCGAAGCGGGAAGGTTTCTTCCCCGAACGAACCGTCCTTCCCTTTCCTCCTTAGAGGAGGGGTGATCGACTGCACTGGCAAAGTTTTGGTTCCCGGGTGCATCGATATGCATTGTCATCTTCGCGAACCGGGGTTCGAGTACAAGGAGACTATCGAGTCCGGCTCCAGGGCGGCGGCTGCGGGAGGATATACCTCCCTGGCCTGCATGGCCAACACCCACCCGGTCAACGATAACCGGGCAGTCACGGAGTATATTCTCCGGAAAGCCCGCGAGAAGGCCTGTACCCGTGTTTTCCCCATCGGCGCCGTGACCAAGGAATTAAAAGGAGAGTCTTTGGCGGAGATTGGAGAGCTGAAAGATGCAGGGGTGGTTGCTCTCTCCGACGACGGGAGGCCGCTGATGAACTCAGCCCTTTTACGCCGGGCGATGGAGTACGCCAGGGGTTTCGGGTTGACGATCATCTCGCATTGTGAGGAACTTCATCTGGCCAATCAGGGAGTGATGAATGAAGGGTTCATGTCTACCCTCCTGGGTTTGAGGGGCATTCCCAACGCAGCTGAAGAGGTGATGGTTCTCCGGGATATTGCCCTGGCCGAACTCACCGGCGTTTCCCTTCATGTGGCCCATGTCAGCACCGCCGGGTCCCTGCGGGCGATTCGGGAAGCCAAGGCCAGGGGAATTAAAGTGAGTGCCGAAACAGCTCCTCATTACTTTTCCTTAACGGACGAAGCAGTGGAGGGCTATGATCCCAATACCAAGATGAATCCGCCGCTGCGAACGGCGAAGGATGTGACGGCGATCATCGCCGGTCTAAAGGATGGGACTCTGGATGCGATTGCCACAGACCATGCCCCGCAGACCGCCATTGAGAAAGATGTCGAATTCGATCAAGCGGCCTTTGGGATCATCGGATTGGAAACGGCCTTACCTTTGACCCTGAAGCTGGTGCATGAAGGCCACCTAACGTTAATGGAGGCAGTCGAAAAACTTACCCTGCAGCCCGCGCGCATCCTTGGTTTGGACCTGGGGAGGCTGAAAGTTGGGATGGATGCGGACCTGACCCTGATCGATCTTGAACGTCCCAAGACCATCGAGGTAAGCGAATTCAAATCCAAGAGCCGGAACTCTCCTTTCCAGGGCTGGACAGTAAAGGGGGTTGCGGTCCTGACGGTTGTAGCAGGAAGGGTGGTTTACCATGATCCCGGCATATTTTGAATTATGGGCCACGGGAGAGCTCCGCAAGAGGTGGCACAAAGCTTATCAGATATTGCAGTCATGCCGGCTCTGCCCCCGAAAATGCGGCGTGGACCGGATTCGGGGAGAGCGGGGATTCTGCCGCTCCGGGCTGAAGCCAACGATCTCGAGCTACAACATCCACCACGGGGAAGAACCGCCTATTTCGGGAGTTAGGGGATCGGGAACGATCTTCTTCACCCATTGCAATTTGCATTGTGTGTTTTGCCAGAATTATCCGATCAGTCAATTAGGGGTAGGGCGGGAAAAAAGCATCGAAGATCTGGGAAAGATGATGCTCAACCTTCAGGGGCGGGGTTGCCACAATATCAACTGGGTTACTCCGACCCACTTTATCCCTCAAATACTGGGAGCCCTCTGCTGGGCGGTGGAGAGGGGGTTTCATTTACCCTTGGTATATAACACAAACGGTTACGATAGTCTGGAAGTTTTGAACCTTTTAGATGGGATCGTTGACATCTATCTTCCTGATATGAAGTACGCCGAAGAAGAAAAAGCCCGGGCCTATTCCCAGGCCCCGGCCTATCCTTCGGTAAACGAAGCAGCAATCCGGGAGATGTACCGGCAAGTCGGGGGGGGAACTTATGCCAAAGATGGGACAATGGAGAGGGGTCTGATTATTCGCCACCTTCTACTGCCCAATGGATTGGCCGGGACGGAAAAAATTGCCCGCTTCGTGGCTGATACGTTTTCCGGGAGATGCTCGATCAGCCTGATGACCCAATTTTTCCCCGCCTATCGAGCCAAGCGGTTCCCCGAGCTAAAACGCCGGGTGGTTCGCCGGGAGTTTGAGGAAGCCTTGGAGATTCTTGACCATTACCAAGTTCACCGGGGGTGGATGCAAGAAAAAAGGTGAGGGCTATTCTTGAATAGCTCCTGCCGCTCAGGAAATGCTGCTTGAGAAAGAGAGGAGACATTGGAAAAAATACCCATGACCAAAGAAGGATTTACCAAGCTGCAGGAGGAGCTTGAACGGTTGAAGCGAGTCGACCGGGCCCAAGCCATTCAAGCCTTGAATGAAGCAGCGGCCCATGGCGACCTGAGTGATAACGCCGATTACCGGGTGGCCAAAGAGCGGCGGGATTATGTTGAAGGGAGAATTAAGGAGCTGGATGATAAATTGGCCCGCGCCCAGGTCATTGAAATGAGAAATTTGAATTCCGATCGGGTTGTCTTCGGATGCACGGTGCTTCTGGGCGATGGAGAATCGGAGCGCAAGGTCAAATACAAGATCGTCGGGGCGGATGAGGCGGATATCCGGAATGGAAGGATTTCGATCCATTCCCCCGTGGCCAAAGCGCTCATTGGACATCAGATTGGAGAAATGGTCCAGGTGGTCGTGCCCTCGGGGAGGAAAGAGTATGAGATTTTGGAGATCAGCTGCGA
>CAZIDC010000247.1:0-5029 GCA_964537885.1 uncultured Syntrophaceae bacterium
CCCGTCGCCACAAAGAACCATGTATTTTCTGCTCAAAATTCTAAATCCTTCTTGAGTCCGTAACTTGTAACCCGCAACTCATAACCCGAAACTAATTCTTTCATCCCCCAAAATCAGAAGGGTCTTCAATCCGAATGAGAACCGTCTTGTCAACGATGACCGGTAAGCGGTCGATCACCTGCAAGGCTTTCTGCATGTTTTTTTCCTGCGCTTCATGGGTGACCATGTAAATGGAAACGGCTTTCTCGACCCTCCGACCTTTCTGGATGACCGAAGCAATGCTGATATCCAGGTCCCCTAAAATTCCGGAAATACGGGAAAGGACGCCAGACCTGTCCACCACGGTGAATCGCAGGTAATAGGTTGACGAGATTTCGAGGATATTCTTGATTTCCCCTTCGCGTATATGGACCGGTTCGTAACCCAGAAGGGGAACACGGCGGCTGATGCCCAGGCGGATGTTCCGGCATAGATCGACGAGATCGCTCACCACGGCGCTTCCGGTGGGCATCATGCCCGCTCCGGCACCGTAAAAAAGAGTTGATCCTACTGCGTCTCCCTTGACAAAAATGGCGTTAAAAGGCCCCTTGACCGTGGAAAGAAGATGTTCGGCCGGCAGAAGAGTCGGGTGAACGCGGGCTTCGATCGGACCGCTATCCGCTTTGGCAATAGCCAGAAGTTTGATGTGGTACCCCAATTCTTTGGCGTGTTCAATGTCCATGGGATTAATAAAGGATATTCCCTCGGTGTAGATATCATCTATCCTGACCTGAATCCCATACGCTAAGGAAAGAAGAATGGAAAGCTTGTGGGCCGTGTCCGTTCCTTCGATGTCCAGGGTTGGATCCGCTTCGGCATATCCCAGCTCCTGGGCCTTTTGCAAAGCTTCCTGGAACTTTAAGCCCTGGTGGGTCATCTCGCTCAGGATATAATTGGACGTTCCGTTGAGGATGCCGAAGATGACCCGAATTTTGTTGGCAACCAGGCCCTCTTTGAGGGAGCGGATGATGGGAATCCCTCCTCCCACGCTGCCTTCAAAACCAATGTCCACACCCTTTTCTTCGGCGGCCCCGAATATTTCCGCGCCGTGCATGGCCAGCAAAGCCTTGTTGGCCGTAACGATATGTTTCCCCTGTTCAATGGCCCGGAGCATGAAGGTGCGGGCTGGTTCCAGGCCGCCGATGAGCTCGACGACGATGGCAATTTCGGGATCCTCCAGGACGTCGGCAACTTTCGTGGTAAGAATGGCGGGATTGACTTTGACGCCGCGGTCCGTGGTTACATCCAGGTCGGCAATGCGCTTGAGCACAATGGAAAGCCCGAGCCGTTCTTCCAGGAGTTTGGCTTTCTCCTGCAGAATCCTTACCAGCCCGGTGCCAACCGTTCCCAACCCGATGAGCCCGATGTTTACCCGATCCATTTTTATCCTTGAATTTTGTTGCGCGGAGCGAGTTAAAAACTCGCCACCCGCAACGGCTTTTTTAGAACAGTTGCTTGATGCCTTTTACCGCTTGCTTGATCCGCTGGGTGTTTTCAACCAAGGCGAAGCGCACGTGGTCATCTCCGTATTCCCCGAAGCCGATCCCGGGAGAAACAGCTACCTTGGCTACCTGCAGGACCAGTTTGGAAAACTCCAGGGAGCCCATCTCCTTGAATTTTTCGGGAATCTCCCCCCAAACAAACATCGTTCCCTTGGGTTTTTCAATCCTCCAGCCCACTTTTTTCAGGCCGTCTATAAGCACGTCTCGCCGTTCCTGGTAGGTCTTGCATATTTCTTCCACGCAATTCTGGTCTTCCCCGAGAGCGATGATGGCCGCAATTTGAATGGGCTGAAAAATCCCGTAATCAAGGTAGCTTTTGATCCGGGTCAAAGCGGAGATCATCTTCCGGTTGCCCAAAGCAAAACCGACCCTCCATCCGGGCATGCTATAACTTTTTGATAGAGTGAAGAATTCCACGCCTACGTCCTTGGCCCCCGGAACCTGGAGAAAGGACGGGGCTTTGTAGCCGTCGAAAACTAAATCGGCGTAAGCAAGGTCATGGACCACCATGATTTGGTGATCCCGCGCGAAGTCCACAATCTTTTCGAAAAAACTAAGTTCCACGACCCGGGTCGTGGGATTGTGGGGAAAAGAGATGATCAGCATTTTGGGCTGGGGCCAGGTTTGGCGAGTTGCGGTCTGCAAGTCTTCGAAGAAGTTACGCTCTTTGACTAAGGGAATGGTTCTCAAGTCTCCGCCGGCGATGATGACACAGTAGGGATGAATAGGGTACGCGGGCGTGGGCACAAAAACAACGTCGCCGGGTCCAATGGTGGCCAGAGCCAAATGCGAAAGCCCTTCTTTGGCCCCGATGGTGACGATGGCTTCGGTTTCGGGGTCGATCTCTACCCCGTAGTTCTTGGCGTACAGGCTGGTAATGGCCGCCCGGAGTTTGAAGATCCCGCGCGAGGCCGAGTAGCGATGGTTGCGTGGATTGTTAACCGCTTCGATTAGCTTCTCCACGATATGGGGGGGCGTGGGCAGGTCGGGATTGCCCATCCCCAGATCAATGATATCATCCCCCCGCCTCCTCGCTTTCATTTTCAGGTCATCGACAATAGAAAACACATAAGGCGGCAGCCGCTTGATACGGTGAAAATCTTCCATCCAATCCTCCGCAAAATGATTCCCCTTTTCCATTTTCCGCAGTCCCAACGGAACAAAGAAGTGGGTGAAAGGGAATCAAAAATATAGTTTATTGCCAATGATTCCTAATGGAAATGACCTCTCAAGGAGGCCAGGAGACAATTTTTCTTCTTTGGTTTTTATAACGGTACTCAAAGGAAGAAGTATTGTCAAGGAGTTTCACTTCTTCTCTTTACTTTATGCTGTGTTGGATATTTTCCCGCGATAAATGGAGCCCCACTTTCCTTGCGTCCTCCTGGATTTTTTGATAGGATGTATTAATTTAGCGGTTTGAAAAAGTAGTTTTACCACCTTTGTTGAGGCCCGGGGGTCTGGGCGGAACGCGCCGGAAGCATCGGCTGGGTTTCCACTTGGCCACAAGGAACCTTGTGCGTTTCCGCCAGAGGAGGCGGGGGGCATTTTCCCCGCCCCATCTGCGAAGAAATCAGCGCCTTATGATTCCAAACGGGCCGCCCAGGCCCCCGGGCCATGGATTCCCTCGGCCCTTACGCACCACCTATTATCAAAGGGCTAAAGTGTTACGATAGGTTGAATTTATTCACGATCGATAAATTATCCGATGAAGGAGGCAGGATGGAAAGCTTAACCGGGAAATTGGCCAGTTTTATCGTTGGCCTCAATTATCAGCGCTTGCCGGGGGAGGTCATCCAAAAAGCCAAACATTGTTTGATGGATACGCTGGGAGCCGCCCTGGCCGGTTCGAAAACCCCGGAGGCCATCATTGCCAAACGGGTAGCGGAAAAATTGCATCAGAAGAAAGAGGCCACTCTTTTCACCGGGAAGGGAAAGGTCGGGGTCCTGGAAGCAGCCCTGGCCAATGGCATCATGTCCCATGCCTTAGAGTTGGATGACGGCAACCGGTATGCCCAGGGTCATCCCGGTGTGGCTACCATCCCCGCCGTCCTGGCCCTTGCGGAAAAGGAGAAAAGGAAAGGGAAAGATGTCCTTCCCGCGATTGTGGCCGGTTATGAAATTTTCGGCCGGGTAGGAGCCGGAGGAAATCCTTCTCATTTCAACCGGGGCTTCCATACCACCGGAACCTGCGGGACCTTCGCTGCGGCCGCGGCAGCCGGCTGGCTTCTCCGCTTGAACGAATCCAAGATGGTTTCGGCTTTGGGCATTGCCGGATCCCAGGCCGCAGGACTATTCGCCTTCATGGCCGATGGAACAATGACTAAAACCCTCCATGCCGGGAAGGCTGCCCAAAACGGGATTCTCGCTGCTTTTCTGGCCAAGGAAGGGTTTACCGGACCCGCCTACATCCTGGAGGACAAGCGGGGATTTTACAAGGCCTGCGCCGATACCTCAAACCCCGAGCGGGTCGTTGCGGGATTGGGAGAGAAGTATGAAATCATGACCACCTACGTGAAATATCATGCCTCCTGCCGGCATAGCCACGCGCCCATCGATGCGATCCTGGAACTCCGCAGCCAGACTCCCCTTCGACCGGAGGATATTGAGAAAGTAAACGTCTATACCTATACCATCGCCGCCAAACTGATCGATGGGAAACAGGTTTCCACCCCGGTCTCCGGGAAGATGAGTCTCC
This sequence comes from uncultured Syntrophaceae bacterium, assembly GCA_964537885.1. Classification (GTDB taxonomy): domain Bacteria; phylum Desulfobacterota; class SM23-61; order SM23-61; family SM23-61; genus CAZIDC01. The sequence continues at coordinate 4,237 of CAZIDC010000247.1, forward strand.
CCTACTCGGCTGCAGTTGCCATCCTTTATGGAAGAGTGGGCCTAAGTGAGTTCAAACCAAAAATATTAACCGACCCAACGGTAGGGGCGCTTATGGAAAAGATTGGGGTGTACGCCGATCCGGACTTTGACAAGCTGGTTCCTGATCATCGCGGCGCCCGGGCCGAAATCCTTCTGAAAGGCGGGAGAAAATTGTCCTCGACCGTTCTTGACCCCAAAGGAGAGCCGGAGAATCCGGGTACGCCCAGCGATATTTACGATAAATTCCGCCTGCTGGCCGGCACGGTTTTCAAGAGTGCCAAAGTGGAAAAAATCATGGAGAAGATCGAGAACCTGGAGAAGGTCAAGGATATCTCGGAGTTGAACAGTCTTCTGGTCTTGAAATGATATCCCCCCTTTGACCGTTCCTTCACAATGAAAAATCTACCCGGCCCTATGCGTCCGGGCAAATTCATAGCCTGCCTCCAGGGCCCTCATATTGAGGGCTTCGCTCTTGGGGGGGACGCTTTTTTTGACGACCTGCTGCAGGACGGCAAAGCTCCCCGGAACGACCCGCTCGATGATGGCCCCAAGCATGAACATGTTGGCCACGATCCGGCTTTTCAAATCTTCTTCGGCAACCTGGGTCGCCGGGACGGGAAAGGTCTTCTTGTAGGGGGCAGGGATCGACTGGATCAGGGTGCTGTCGTAGACCACGAGGGTTTTTTCCGGGTCCCCCTCCTGGAGGTACCGTCTCACCGATTCCTCGGACATGAAAACCATGAAGTCCGGGCGCGCGCTTTTGGGAAAATTAA
>CAZIDC010000248.1:0-5005 GCA_964537885.1 uncultured Syntrophaceae bacterium
AGGCCACGAGAATCCCGGCCCGGTTGGCTTTCAGGTATTTCATGCAGAAATCGTCTTTGCCCATCAAGGTTTCGGCAACCAGGATATGGGTCATCAATTTCCGGTCCAGGGGGTCTACAATGGCCCCCGTCAGTCCGGCTCCGATACAAAGAGCCATGAATAAGCGATTTATCAGGAAACGATTAGGAAGCCCGAAGGAAACATTGGAAAGGCCGCATATCGTTCTGACCCCCGGGAACTCTTTATGCAGGCGGCGTATGGTTTCCAGGGCCAAAACTCCATTGTCTTTATTGACGCTGATCGGTTGCATCATCGGGTCGAGGTGAATATTTTGGATGTCCATTCCCAGCTTGGTCAGGTTTTGGACCAGGAAAGAGGCATTTTCTAAAACCTGGTCCACTGCCCGGGGAATGCCTCGATCATCCATGCATAGGGCAACAAGGGCACATTCCCGCTCCTGGATGACTGCCTTCATGGCCTCAAAACGTTTGGCCTCCGCGGTAGTGGAATTGATCATCGGCTTTTGTTTGACCTTTTTTACCATCGCCAGCAAAACACTCGGATCCGGACTGTCTACGGCCAGCGGGACATCCACCGCCGCTTCGACGACCTCGACCAGCCATTGCAAATCCTTGAGCTCGCTGCCGATACGCGATCCGGCGTTGACATCGATATAATCCGCCCCGGCTTTCGCCTGCTTCCGGACATCCGCCGTAATGAAAAGGATATCACGCTTCTCCACTGCTTCATGGACGGCTTTTCTGCTGGTATTGATCCTTTCCCCGACGATTAGCATCCTTGATTCCTCCTTAAAACCATTCAGGTTGAAAAATAGACCCGGAATCCTTGCCGGGTAAAGAACTCCGCCAATCTTGGCCCTAATATCTATTTCATCATAGAAGGCAGGAAGGTCACGATCTGGGGGAAGAGGGTAAGCAACCCGACGACAATAAAAAGGTCTACAAAAAAGAAAGGGATAAATCCAATGATGATTTCCCGCAGAGTCAATCCCGGAACGACGCTCTTTAAAACATAGGTTTGAATGCCCACGGGTGGAGTGATTAGCCCTATTTCCAGCATTTTCACCACGATGATTCCAAACCATATGGGATCAAAACCCAGGGCAACCACCGAGGGAAAGATGAAGGGCACGGTAAGCATGAGGAGGCCGATCGCATCCATAAAACAACCCAAAATGAGATACGCCACAATCATTCCCGCATAGATCACCATCCGGTGAACCTGAAAGGTAACGATCCATTCCGCAAAGTTTACCGGAAGACGGGTAAGGGCCAGGAAGCGGACAAAAATATAGGCCCCGATGATAATCAGGAAGATGGTCGCATTCACCCTCAAGGATTCATAGACCATCTCCTTAAAGAGGTGCCAATTTATTCTCCTCATCAGCAGAGCCAGGATGAGACAGGTGAAGGCACCTACGGCCCCTGCTTCCGTCGGGGTAAAGATCCCGGCATAGATCCCCCCCGAAATCGCCACAAAAATGATCAATATCCCGCCAATCCCCTTCAGGCTTAAAAGCTTTTCCTGCCATGAAAAACTTTCTCCGGGCGGGGCCAATTGGGGGCGAAAGATAACGATGCCAACAACCAGGAGGATGAAGCAAAACATGGAGAGAAGACCGGGCAGTATCCCGGCGATGAGGAGTTTGGCGATGCTTTCTTCGGTGGTCACGCCATAGAGAACAAGCAGAATGCTCGGGGGGATGAGGGCCGCGAGGGTCCCCCCCATGGCCACGGTCCCCGCCGCTAATTTCCGATCATAATGATAACGTTCCATCTCGGGGAAAGCCAACTTTCCCAAGGCAGCGGTTGCAGCAACGCTGGAACCGCTGCAGGCTCCGAAGGCAGCCGCCCCCATGAGGGTAGCAATCGCCAAACCTCCGGGAAGCCTCCCGAACCATTTGTAAGCTACTCCATAAGCATCCTTGGCAAAACCGGCATAAAAGGCGATGTAGCCCATGAAGATGAACATGGGCAAGACCGAAAGAAGCCAACTGGCAACTGCGCTGTAAGGGATTTGGTAAAGGGCATTCAAGGCGACCGCGCTCCCTTTCAACGCCCAGATCCCCCAAAAACCAACCACGGCCATGCCGATCCCGATGGGCAGGCCTATGGCCAGAAGAGCAATAAAAACGATAAACCCCAAAATCCCGATGAGGGTCGGATCCAGGTTGATCATGGAGAGCCCGTCTTTTTTAAATCTCTTAATCCCTGGAAAAAGTCCAGGAGCAAGCGCAGGGAAAAGATAAAGCAGCCGAGGGGGATCAGCACCTTGGCCGGGAAGAGCGGGAATAAAATTAGCCCGAAGGTCGTCTCGCCAATCTTCCAGGCTTGAATCGCTGCCGCCAGGCTTTGCCAAGTGATCAGGGCCAGCAGAATAAAACCCAGGAAATAGGTTATGGTCTCGCATAGGATCCGGGCTCGGGGAGAAAAGATGGAGACAAGCATGTCCACCCGGATGTGGGCCTTCAGAGCCTGGGTGTGGGCTAAAGTGAAATACAAAAGCCCCACCATCATGAACTCGGTGACTTCGGTGGTCCCATGGATGGGGCGATTGAATAAATATCGTCCCAAGACATCTCCCGTCACTAAGAGCATCATGGCCGATAAAATAACGCCCCCGGCTACATTGTTCAAGAATTTTTCCAGCCTGACCATGAAAACCCCGCTTGGGTTACTTTTTCCTTTCATACTTCTTGTAAAGCTTTTCATATTCGTCGATAATCTTTACGCCATCCACGCCCATGGAGCTCATTTTCTTTGTGTAATCATCGATCAGGAAGGCGGCTGCTTTCTTCCATTTGCCAAGCTGCTCCGGAGTGAGTTCGACGGTCTTCCCCCCCGCATCTTTGAAGGTCTTTAGAAGCCTGTCAATTTCTTCGTCACAGTGCTTAAGCACTGCTTGGGGATAATATTCGCGCCAGGTTTCTTCATAAATCTTCTGCAGGTCGGGGGGCAATTTTTTCCATGTATCCAGGTTGAACCAGGTATCGAAGATCAGGGTGTTGGCAATGGGGGTGTAAGTCAGGAATTTACAATAATCGTGGAACTTGTAGGCAAAGTGGACATAAAGATACCCCACGGTTCCATCTACAACCCCTCGGGCTAACCCTTCAGTTACTTCGTAAAACGTCAGCGGCACGGCGGTGGCCCCCAGGGCACTCACCCATTTGGCTGTGGGCCCTACCGCTCGAATCCTCTGCCCCTTAAAATTATCAGGTTCTGCCAAGGGCTTCTTGCAGATGATCGTGGAAGGGTAGCCAAAGGAGCTGAGAAACTTCATCCCCTGTTTTTCCAGTTCCCCTTTAAGCTTTGGATTGGTGGCCGCCAATTCATTCCAGGCCTTCATTACACCCCAGAGGTCCGGTCCCCCGATAAACATAAGCTGGGAGAACTGCCATACCGGGAAACGGGCAGGATTGTAAACCATATTGGGGGCCCCGCCCACATCGCAGGTTCCCGCTTTTATGGCGTCCGGAGTGTCCTTGGCCTTGACCAAAGATTCCGCCCAGTAGAACTCATGCTTGACCCTCCCGCCGGTTCTTTTCTCGATCTCGAGCATCGTATCCTTAGCGGCGTCGGTGCGTGCCGTCCCGGCCTTGGATGGATCGGAGTATTTCAGAATGATCGGCTTGGTTTGGGCGGCGACCGGCTCGACGAGGAAAAAAACAAGCAAAGAAAGAATCAACAAAAATCCGAGAAAAATAGTTTGATGCTTCGTTTTCATTTTTTTCTCCTTTCCCCCTTCAAAGTATTAAAAAGTTTTTCCTTCCGCTTTGGCGATTGCCCCAGCAATAGCCCTTAAAAAATCTTCCGGCGCCGCCCCCGCGATTTGCACCCGGGGTTTCTGGAAAAAAGAACGAATCTTCTCCGCAATCACTCCTTCATCCACGCGGATTCCTCTAAGAGAGGATTCCATTTCTTCGACGATTCCCACGGGCACGCAATGAATGGACCCGCTTAGGGAGATATTTTGTATCTTTTCTTCGCCCAGCAAAACCACCGCCCGAATCAAAGGGCCCTGGGGAACTTTGACCGCATGATCCCCTCTTTGCACCCCTTCTGGAACAGGCCCCCATTTTCTCTTTTCGCTCATGGCCATGATCCATTCTTCGGAGAAATCTTTTTTCTCCCTCTCGGCCATCATCGCCTTTTCTTCTTCGCTGAGCACACCGGCGCGGAAAACAACCCCCAACCGCTCCTCCAGCCCGGAAAGATAAGCCTTTTTTACCTCTTCAAAGGACGGGGGATATCCTAAGAGGTCTTCCAGGTTGGTCACCCGGGCTTCCACGGTCTTGGCTTCTTTATCGGCGAATTTCTCGGGCAAAGGTTTCAAGGCCCTGCTCATCAGGTCCATTCTCGGCCGGAGGACCTGCGGGCCGCCCCCCCAGCGACAGGCATTCCCCGAAAAAGTCAGGGTATGCCCGGCGATTTTCCTTCCTTGAACCTCCAGGTCGTTCAGGGGGCGATAGGCCGCTTGTATCGGGAAGCGGCGGGACAAGGAACGAGCCGAAGCCTCGATTAAAAACCGGTATCCCTCCGGCAGATTTTCAGGAAAACCGTCAATATCCCGCCTGTCAAAACAAAGGACAAACAGCAAAGTTCCGGGATCCATCCAGTAGGGAGCCCCGCCCGTATCTCGCCGGGCCACTTCGATTCCCCGATCCCGGCAAAAAGGCAGGTCAATCTCCCGGTCGGGATCGTTATAATAGAAAAGACAGGCTGCGGGTTTTTCAAAACTGATGAAGGTCAAAGTGTTCGGAATCTTGTCTTTTTCTCTGAGGGTTAATATCGTGGGCAGGTAAAGCGCGGCCCGGGCATAGCTGGATAGCTTCAAATCAAGAAATCTCCACTCCTGCCCCGCCATAATGCCTCCTTGCGGAAAAGGGAAAGTAAGTTAGGAATGAGCGGCAACGGAAAGTTACGGTGGATGGATCAGTGAATCAATATTTAATGTGGCTAAACTATTTTGTCAAGTAAAAAAA
>CAZIDC010000249.1:0-4990 GCA_964537885.1 uncultured Syntrophaceae bacterium
GATCAACTCGAGGTCTTTTTTCCGGTATAAACGCTGTTGGGAGTTGGTGCGCGCCGGGGTGACGATTTTAAATTCGGATTCCCAATAGCGCAGAACATAGGGCTCCACGCCCGTGATTTGGCTGACCTCGCCAATTTTATAGTAAAGCTTCTCAGGGATCGAGAGATCTTTTTTTCTCTCCATAGCGTTCGATCACCCTGGAACAAAACGAAGCCCGGAGTTTTCCCCCGGGGGTTGGATGTATTTAATTCGTATTTAACGCTTTGCGCAAAACCTGGCTGGGCTTGAAAGTCAGGACCCGACGCGCAGATATTTGGATCTCTTGACCGGTTTGGGGATTCCGACCTTTGCGCGACCGCTTCTCGCGCACGATAAAATTCCCGAAACCGGAAATCTTGATCTTATTTCCAGCCTCCAAAGTCTCCTTCATAAGGTCGAAAACCAGATCAACAATCTCGGCAGATTCCTTCCTTGAAAAACCTACTTTCCCATAAATGGTCTCAACGATGTCCGCCTTGGTCATGATCCAACCCCCTCCTTTCCAGTTCGGTGCCTCCCCTGGGCCATTTAGCCCGGGGCTTAAAACCCGCGATTTTCTTCTCTTTCCTTCAGCCGTTGTTTTAACTTACCGAAGAGTGGCTCCGTGCCGCTCCCTCACTAAATTAATAATTCCTTGGTGGAGCTCATTTACTTCTTGATCGGTGAGCGTCCGGTCTTCCCCCTGGTATTTTAAGCGGAAAGCCAGGCTTTTCTTTCCCTGGGGAATGGGGGTTCCCCGGTAAAGGTCGAAAAGGTTAATTTCATTAATCAGGCCTTTATTCGCATCCCAAAGAGTCTGCAGAAGATCTCCGGCAGCTACCCGGTCTTCCACGATTAACGATAGATCACGGGTAACCGCCGGATAGCGGGCCAGGGGCCGAAAAGTTCGATGTTCGCTGGCTTCCTCCGCTATCTTTTGGAAATTCAGTTCAAAGAGAAAAACTTTGGGTTTAAGCTCATAGGATTCGGCCACCTCGGGGTGAACCTCGCCCATAATCCCCAATATTTTTCCCCCGGATTCAATCCGGCAGGATTTCCCGGGGTGCAAAAAGGATTCATCCGGGGCCGGCAAGAAATGGCAGTTTCCGATGCCGAGCCCTTCGCCAAGAACTTCCCAAAACCCTTTCAGGTCGAAAAAGTCGGATTCTTCTCTGGGGGCCGACCACGATTCCTCCTGGCGTAAACCCGTAAGGAGGCCGGAAAGAATGGCAATTTCCTCGGGTAATTCCTGTCCTTCCCGAGGGAAAAAAACCTTTCCCATCTCGAAAATCTTTAAATTAAAATTTTGCCGGTGTCCATTGGTACAGGCAACCTGCAGGAGGCCGGGGATTAGGGTTGGGCGCATGACCGACTGTTCCTCGTTCAGAGGATTGTGAATGCGCAAAGCCCGTGCCCTCGGATCCTGCATCGGCAACTTCAAATCTTTAAGCATTTTGGGTGAAATAAAACTGTAATTAATCACTTCCCAAAAACCAAAGGAGTTCAATAGCCTTTTGGCCTGTTGGGCCACCCGCTGCATTTTGGTTTTCTTCTCGCCGGACAATGTCCCCGAAGGAAGAGTTACGGGAATGCGATGGAATCCGTGCAAGCGGGCAACTTCTTCGATTAAATCAATTTCCCGCCGCAGATCCACCCTAAAAGTTGGAGGAGTCACCTGAAACCCATCCGCCCCATTAGGCTCCGTTCCCAGCTCAAGCTTTTCCAGGGTGCGGCGAATTTCCTGGTGCAGGATCGCCGTGCCCAAGATTTGGTTCACCCGCGAAACGCGCAGGCGGATTTTACAGGGCGGGATTGGGCGCGGGTAATTGTCCACGGGTCCGTGCGGCAAGGACCCTCCTCCGAATTCAAACATCAAGGAAGCCGCGCGATCGGCCGCCCGCAGGCATCCATTGGGATCAATGCCCCGCTCAAAGCGGAGGGAGGCTTCCGTACTCAACCCGATTCTTTTGGAAGTCCGGCGAATTCCCATGGGGTCGAAATAAGCGCTCTCCAAAAGAATATTTTTCGTTTCAGGGGAGACCTCGGAATTCAACCCCCCCATGATTCCGGCTAAAGCCACAGGCCTTTTCCCGTCGCAAATCATCAATGCTTCTTCGGGCATTGGCCGGGCTACTCCATCAAGGGTTGTAAAAAGCTCTCGCGGGCCAGCCGCTCGAACAACGATTCGTTTCTCTTCCAGCCGGTCAAAATCGAAGGCATGCAGCGGCTGTCCCATTTCGAGCATGACATAGTTGGTCGCATCCACCACGTTGTTGATAGAACGAATCCCCAGAGCTGCAAGACGCCGGCGCACCCCAAAGGGGGAAGGAGCGATATGGACCCCAAGAATCAACTGGGCTACGTATCGCGGGCAGAGGTCCGCGCGTTCGATGTTTACGGATGTCTGAGACTCGGTAACGGAAGTCTTTTCTTCAACTCTCCCGGGCGGATATCGGAGGCTTTGTCCGGTCAGGGCGGCGACCTCCCGGGCGATACCCACAAGGCAGAGGCAATCCGGGCGATTGGGAGTTACGTTTATTTCTAAGATCCAGTCTTTTAACGGCAAGGCCGTATCCAACGAACTCCCCAGGGGCAGAGTCGGATCCAGCAGCATGATTCCGGCGGCATCGTCGCTAAGACCCAGTTCTTTTTCGGAACAGAGCATCCCCTCGGACAGCACGCCTTGGAAATAGGATTTTTCGATCTTTATCCCGGATGGGAGAGTGGCCCCCTCCAGAGCCAAAGCCACTTTTTCTCCAGCCTTTAGATGGGGAGCTCCGCAGACGATCGAGTAATCTTTCCGGCCGTCATGAACCGTGCAAAGGGAAAGGTGGTCGCTCTGAGGGTGGGAACGGAAAGAACGCAGGCTGGCCACAATGACGCCCTGAAAGGAAGGGTTGGTCTCGTTGAGGTTTTCAACTTCAAGCCCTGAATGCGTTAAAACTTCAGCCAGCTCCTTCGGGGTGAGGTGCACATCCACATATTCTTTTAACCACTGGAAGCTGATTTTCATGCCAACGCCTCATCCCATTTCAGATCGATCAAAACTGGGATAAGAATTGAAGGTTATTTTCAAAAAAAATGCGGATATCGCTGATCCCTACCCGAAGCATAGCAATGCGCTCCACCCCCAGGCCAAAGGCAAAACCGGTGTATGTCTCCGGGTCATACCCAACGAAGCGAAAGACTTCCGGATCAATCATGCCCGAGCCCAAAATCTCCAGCCAGCCGCTTTTCTTGCATACGGAACAGCCGCTTCCCCGGCACATGACGCACTGAATATCGACTTCGGCGCTGGGTTCGGTAAAGGGAAAGAAGCTTGGTCGAAAACGCATCTGCACATCGTTCCCAAAAAATTGATGAATAAAGTAAGTGAGTGTTCCTTTTAAGTCGGCAAAAGTCACCCGGTGGTCCACGATAAATCCTTCGACCTGGTGAAACATCGGGCTATGGGTCGGGTCGGAATCATGGCGGTAAACCTTTCCCGGGGCGATCACCCGCAGCGGAGGCTTCCGGCTTTCCATCGTCCGCACTTGAACCGGGGACGTATGGGTGCGAAGAACAACATTAGGGGTGAAATAAAAGGTATCCTGCATATCCCGCGCCGGGTGATCCTTGGGAAAATTCAGAGCTTCAAAGTTATAATAATCCAGTTCGACCTCGGGCCCCTCCGAAACTTCAAACCCCAACCGTTCGAAGATGGAAACGATTTCCTCGGTTACCTGGGTGATCAGGTGTTTTCCCCCATGGGGAGGCCTTCTTCCCGGAAGGCTGATGTCCACCCTTTCATGTAATAGCTGGTCCCTTCTTTGTTGCTGGCGGACCTTTTCCAGGGTCTGGTCCACTGCTGTATCCAGATCCGTTTTCAGCTGATTGGCGAGAGACCCCAGAGAGGGCCGTTCCTCCGCGGGCAATCTTCCCATTTCCCGCAGCCATTGAGTCAGCAGGCCCTTCCGCCCTAAGTATTTCGTGCGGACAGCCCGGGCTTGAGATTCTCCCCGGACTGCCTGCAATTCCGCCCTGGCTTCTTGTTCCAGCCGTTTTAATGCTTCTTGCATCCGGCCTTGTTCGCTCACGCCGCCTGCCTTTTAGCAATCTCCACCATCTTGGTAAATCCTTGCGGGTCCGCAAGGGCCATCTCAGCGAGAACCTTCCGGTCAATCTCCACCTGGGCCTTGTTCAGTCCGGAAATCAATTGACCGTAAGTCAGGTCATGGGCGCGGGCCGCGGCGTTGATTCGGGTAATCCATAGGGACCGGAAGACCCGCTTTTTAGCCTTGCGGTCCCGGAAGGCGAATTTACGCGCCCGGTCCACTGCTTCGGTAGCGATGCGGTAGAGGCGTCCCCGCGACCCCCGGTATCCTTTGGCGGCGGCAAGGACTTTTTTTCTCCTTTTTCTCGTTTTAACGCTTTTCTTCACCCTGGGCATATTGTTTTACTCCTTCTAAGTCATCCCTGAATCCCTTTTTCTCTTCTTCTCCCCCTTGGAGTTTAGAGATAAGGAAGCAGTCTCCGAATGTTCTTTACATCCCGTTTATCGACGGTCACGGATTTACGCAGAGTCCGTTTCCGCTTGGTGGTTTTGCTGGTTAAAAGGTGGCTGGCAAAGGCCTTATAACGCTTGATTTTTCCAGTTCCAGTGGCCTTAAAGCGTTTGGCCGCCCCGCGATTGCTTTTTAGTTTTGGCATCTTAAAAATTCTCCTCTGGGGAAAAAATACAAAGTTACCCTGCAACCACCCCGCAAAGTGGAAGGGTACTTGATCTCCCTTGAACCCTAAGGCGGTCGAAGAAATCGTATTGCGCCTGAATAAAGTTCTTCAGCTCTTGGTGGACAGGATCATGACCATGTTTCGCCCTTCCAAACGAGGGGCCTGCTCGACGATGGCCAGGTCTTTCAATTCCTCAACGAACCGGGCGAGCAGATCCTTCCCGAATTCTGGATGAGCAATTTCCCTTCCCCGGAAAAGCATG
>CAZIDC010000250.1:0-4983 GCA_964537885.1 uncultured Syntrophaceae bacterium
CAGCAGGCCCGGGAAGCAAGCCGTACCATAGCTAACTTCTCCACTTCCGCCAAGAATCGCGCGCTGGAAGACATGGCCGGGGCCCTGCTAAAATCCGCCTTTAAGCTGAAAAAGGCCAATAGGGTCGATTTGGCGTCGGCCAAGAAAGCCAAGCTTTCCGCGGCCTTTATTGACCGTTTAACCCTTACCGACGGGGTTATCCGGGGAATGGCGGAGAGCCTGAAAGAAATCGCTTTGCTACCGGACCCGGTGGGTGAGGTAAGCAGAATGGGCCAGCGCCCCAACGGCCTCTGGGTGGGGAAAATGCGCATTCCGCTGGGGGTGATCGGGATTATCTATGAATCCCGGCCCAATGTAACCTCCGATGCCGCCGGCCTCTGCCTGAAGGCCGGAAACGCCGTCATCCTCCGGGGGGGATCTGAAGCCCTTCATAGCAACTTAGCCATCTCCGCAATCCTCAAGGAGGTCGGCCAGGGGAATGGGATTCCGGCCGCAGCCATCCAGGTTATCCCCACTGTCTCCCGGAAAGCTGTGGAGGAGCTGCTTAAGCTTGAAGAATACATTGACGTCATTATCCCCCGCGGGGGAGAAGACTTAATCCGCTTTGTCGTCGCTCACTCAAAAATCCCGGTGATCAAGCATTACAAGGGAGTATGCCACGTGTTTGTGGACGCTTCGGCCGACCTCTCCATGGCCCAGATGATCTGTTTAAATGCTAAGGTCCAGCGTCCGGGCGTCTGCAATGCCATGGAGACGCTTTTGATCCACAAAGACATCGCCCCTGAAATTCTTCCGTTGCTGGCCGAAAAATTCATTGCTGCTGGCGTTGAGCTCCGGGGGTGCCCGGAGACAAGGTTTTATCTCCCCTCCATCAAAGCGGCCAAAGAGGAAGACTGGTCCGCAGAATACCTGGATTTGATCCTGGCCATTCGGGTCGTGACCGGCCTGGACGAAGCGATCGACCATATCCTTCGCTATGGCTCTTCCCACACGGAAGCGATCGTCACCCGGGATTATGGCAACTCGCAAAGATTTCTGAAGGAGGTTCCCTCCTCGACGGTTTTGGTGAACGCTTCCACCCGCTTCAGCGATGGATTCCAACTCGGTCTGGGCGCGGAAATCGGAATCAGCACCAGCAAACTTCACGCTTACGGCCCCATGGGAGTAGAAGATCTGACTACTTCAAAATTTATCGTCTACGGCTCCGGGCAAATTCGCCAATGAAAAGGATCGGTCTTTTCGGAGGAACCTTCAATCCCGTTCATCTCGGCCACCTTCGCGCGGCCGAAGAAATCCGGGAAAGCTTCCAACTCGATCCGGTCATATTTATTCCGGCCTCCGATCCCCCCCACAAAAAAAAGGAGGAAATCCTCGACGCCCACCTGCGGGCCGAAATGCTCCGGCGGGCCATTGCCGGCAACCCTTTTTTTTCGTTGTCCGAGGTGGAATTGAAAAGACCCGGGAAATCTTATTCCGTGGAAACCATTGGACACTTTCGCCGGCATTTCGGGGCGGAAGTCCATCTCTTCTTTATCCTCGGGTTGGATGCCTTCTTAGAGGTAACCACCTGGAAAGAATATGTTGTCCTTTTCGACCTTTGCCATTTCATCATCATGACCCGGCCGGGTTTTGAAAAAAAATTCTCCCGGACTCATCTTCCGGTTGAACTGGCGAAAAATTTTTGCTATGATAGCCGCAAAAAAGAGTATCGGTACCGTTCGGGTTTTGGCCTCTTTCCGCAGGAGATCACGGCGCTGGAAATATCTTCGACAAAGATCCGGGAAAGGATCCGGATGGGACGCTCGGTAAAATATCTGCTTCCCCCAGCGGTGGAAAAGTTTATTCGCAGGGAGAAAATCTATATCACCCCTTCCCTCCCCTATCCAGGTGGAGGGAAGAAGGGGAGACGCTCATGATGATTTTCGCTTATCTTCATTGCCAAAGGATATTCCGATAAAACCGAGTTCGCGAGAAAATGCGATCCTTTGCGCCCGGGCGGCCCTGGATCACCAAGCCATCGACCTGGTTATTCTGGAGGTTAAGAACCTTTCTTCTTTTACCGACTACTTTGTGATTTGCAGCGGAAATTCTGACCGGCAGGTCCAAGCCATCGCCTCCCATGTTGAAGAAAAGCTGGGGAAACAAGGTTTACATCCTTTGGGCATCGAAGGAAAACGGGAGGGACGATGGATCCTCCTGGATTATGGTGACGTGGTCATTCACATTTTCTACCATCCCCTTCGAGTCTTTTATGACTTGGAGAGGCTTTGGTCTGACGCTCCCAGGGTGGAGATGCCACCGATCCGAAAAACTCGAAGAACACCCCCCCGGGGTGAAAATTGCGTCTGACCCTCATTGCCGTCGGGAAAGTCTCTGAACCCTTTATCCAGGACGCCTGCGCGGTTTATACGGCAAGAATCCTTCGCTACGCCGGATTCCATCTGGTCGTGATTCCGCAAGAAAAAATCTCCTCGGAGGGGAAAATCGATTTCATTCTCCGCCAGGAGGGAATGAGGATTCGAAAAAAGCTAGACCCCGAGGCTTTTACTGTAGCCCTGGATGAGAGAGGAAAACTCCTTTCCTCCGCAGCTTTTGCCCGACTTTTGGCCAAGGGGTTGAACTCCGGCAGGAAAGAAACCACTTTTATTTTGGGCGGACCCTATGGGCTGGATGAATCGCTGAAAGAGCAGGCAGATTTCCGCCTCTCCTTTTCCCCCATGACCCTGGCCCACGGGATGGCCAGAATGTTACTTTTAGAGCAGATTTATCGAGCTTTCACCCTTATCCGGGGAGAGCCTTACCATAAGTAGAAGGAGCCTTCCATGTTCTCCCGCACATACTTCGTCATCTTTATCCTCATCCTCATCCTTTTTGGTTACCTCTTCTATCTGAATCCGGAAGAATTACCTTTTATCCTCCATCAAAATTATTCCCTCAGGATCTCTCCGGCCTTGACCGCTTTCGGGGCCTTCATCATCGGGGCCTTTTTTATCTTTTTGGTCACCCTGTTTGTGGATAGCAAACGGGCCTTCAACCTCTGGCGTTCCTCCAAACGGCAGAAGAAAGAAGAGGGAATCCGCGAGCGTTACAGCCTGGCTCTCGAACAAACCCTCAAGGGGAATATCGGCCAGGCTAAGGAAATCTTTTCCAAGATCGTGGAGAAGGACCCGCAGCACTTTGCTTCCTACCTTTCCCTGGCCAATCTGTTCTGCATCGAGGGGAAGAACGCCGAGGCGATCGAGGTGTTGATCCGGGCCAAAGCCATTGATCCGGATAACCTGGAGCTTCTTTTTGACCTGACCAAGAATTATTTTTCTTTAAAAGAATACTCCCTGGCCTTGGAGACGCTGAACCATATCCTGCAGCGGGATCCGGCCAATCGCGAGGCCCTCCGCAAGAAAAGGGAAATTTACATTATCGAAGGGAACTGGAATGATGCCTACCAGACGCAGAAAAGCGTAGTGAAATATTCCCGGGAGAAAGAACAGGCTACGGTTGAGAAGAAGATTTTATACGGAATGGAATATAAATTCGGCAAAGACTTAGCGCAGAAAGGAAACTTCAAAGAAGCGGGAAAAGCCTTCCGCGAGATCATCCGCGAAGATCGGGAATTTCTCCCGGCCCATGTAGCCTTGGGCGAAGTTCTCCAGCGACAGGGTTCTATCGACGAGGCTGAAAATATCTGGCAAAAAGCCCTGGAAGCATCCTGGAACCCAATTTTTTTAGAACGGTTGGAATCCCTCTATCTCTCCATGGCCCATCCTAAAAAGGCCCTCAATCTCTACCGCAGCGCCCTGAGGCAAAACCCCGAAGACAGCATCTTCCGTTTCTTTTACGGCCGCTTGCTCATTCGCCTGGAGATGGTCGATGAAGCCATTGAACAGCTTCGGGACTTAGACCTTTCCGGGATTTCCTTTCCTGAACTTTATATTTTAATGGGGCAAGCTTTCCATCGCCGGGGGGATTCCGCTCAAGCGATCGAAGCCTATGAAAAAGCTTTGAACACTCAGAAAATTCCCTCTCCCTCTTATACGTGCTCGCTTTGCGGGGATGCCCAGGCTGAGTGGTCGGGGTTTTGCGAAAACTGTCATTCCTGGGGAACCTACTCCATTAAGCTTCCCGAAATCTCCAAGGCAATCCCCACGATTCCTTTTTATAGTTATCCCGTGAGCACATGAGCTTGAGCCTTTTCTGGCGATCCCTCATTGATTTTTTCTTCCCGCCCCAATGCCCCTTTTGCGAAAGAGTTCTTGATGGTTCAGCCCCTAACCGCCCCTGCCCTCTTTGCCTTGCGCAAATCAAGCTTTTTGACCACCCCCGGTGTCCCTGCTGCGGCCTTGGATTTGTAACCGAACAGGGAGAAGACCACCTCTGCGCCGGGTGCCTGACGGAAGAACGCTATTTTACAACGGCCAGAGCCATCGGCCCCTATGAGGGGCTGATGAAGGAAGCCATTCCCCGCTTTAAGTACCACGGCGCCATCCGCTTAGCCAAACCCCTGGGCCTTCTCCTTGCCGAATATCAGGACCCGGATTTCCCCTTTTCCGAGTTTGATCTTATCCTCGCCGTTCCGCTCCATCGCCGCCGCCTCCGCCAACGGGGGTTTAATCAAGCGACGCTTTTGGCCCGGCGCGTCAGCCGGGCGCACTCGATCCCCCTGGATTCCACTTCTCTCCTGCGCACCCGCTTCACTGAACCCCAAACCCAGCTTTCCGGCCCCGAGCGGCTGAAAAACATCCGGGGAGCTTTTAAAGTCGGCCGGCCCGAGATCATTGCCGGGAAATATATCCTCCTTATCGACGACGTTTTCACCACCGGGGCAACCGTCCAGGAATGCGCTAAAGTTTTGGTAAAAGGAGGAGCCAAGCGGGTCGACGTTTTGACTCTGGCTCGAGTTCTATAAAAACTTTAAAAGCGATTCACCGCAGGTATCAGTTTAGTGGTTTGAAAAAGTGGTTTGACCGCCTTTGTTGAGGCCCGGGG
>CAZIDC010000251.1:0-4978 GCA_964537885.1 uncultured Syntrophaceae bacterium
GGTGAGATCTAAAAAATGGCCCGGGTAAAATTAGCCAAAAATGCCGGCTTCTGCATGGGGGTGCGCCGGGCCATGGACATGGCCTTGGAAGCGGCCATGAAAAGAGACGGCCCCATCTATACGTACGGACCACTGATCCACAACCCCCAGGTCCTGGAAATCCTCGAAGGAAAAGGCGTAAAGGCGCTGATCGCAGGGGATTCAGCCGAAGGTTTTTCCTGCCCCGGGGGGGTTTCTCCTGTAACCATCATCATCCGCGCCCATGGAGTGAGCCCGGGGGAGCGGCAGAAAATCAAGGATGCGGGCCTGCGGATCCTGAACGCCACCTGTCCCCATGTCGGCAAAGTGCAGGGCATTATTCAGCGCTACGCTAAAGAAGGATACAGCACAGTGATTGTCGGGGAAAAAGATCATGCCGAGGTAATCGGTTTGCTTGGGTATGCCCAGGGAAGAGGAAACGTGGTTAATACCCTGGAAGAATTGGAATCGCTTCCCCCGGTGGAGAAGGTCTGCCTGGTTGCCCAGACCACCCAGGATAGAAGCCTTTTTCAAGCGATTGCTTCAGCCATCCAGGCCAGATACCCGCGGGCTAAAATATTTAATACTATTTGCGATTCCACGAACCGACGCCAGGATGAGGTTTTGGCCATGGCCCGGAAGGTGGAGGCTATGGTAGTGGTGGGGGGGAAAGAAAGCGGCAATACGCGCCGCTTGGCCAAGATTTCCGAAGCGACAGGGATTCCAACCTTCCATGTGGAGACAGAAAAAGATATTGACCTGGAAAAGTTATCCCGGTATTCCTTCATTGGAGTAACTGCCGGCGCCTCCACACCCAACTGGTTGATTATTAACGTCGTGGATCGTCTGCGAGGCCTGCGCCCGGATAGGGGCGGGGTACACTTATTAGAAATTATAGGCCGATTTGCCGCTATCAGTTATATATTTTTGGCGGTTGGGGCCGGCTTTTTAACCTATGCCAGCTTTTTAATCCAAGGGTTGAAGCCGACCCTGTCCCTGTCCCTTATTGCTTCCTTCTATGTTTTTTCCATGCATGTCCTGAATCGTTTGACGGACAAAGCTTCCGAAAAATACAACCAGCCTGGACGTACAGAGTTTTATGAAAGCTACGGGAAATGGATGATCGCTGCGGGAATCACTTCGGCGGCCGTGGCCTTAACCCTGGCGTGGTTTGAGGGAACCCTGCCTTTTTTTCTTCTTTTAGCCATCTCAGGATTGGGGATGATTTATAACCTTCGCGTTTTTCCCAGCCGTCCCGGCAAAGGAGTTCATTACAGGAAACTAAGGGACATCCCGGGATCAAAGACTCTTTTCGTCGCTTTGGCCTGGGGAGTTGTCACCTCGCTTCTCCCACCGCTGGCCCAGGAAGGGCGTCTTCTACCGGCAACCGGGGTAGCCTTTTTTTTCAGTACGATCCTGGTCTTTGTGCGGTCGACTCTTTATGACCTTAAAGACATTCAGGGGGACTTGATGGTTGGCAAAGAAACGATCCCCATCGTTTTGGGGAGAAAACGGGCAGAAATTTTAGTTGTCTGGATGCTTCTGGGGTTGGGGGGGGTGCTGACCCTTGCCGGACCGCTGCATTGGGCCAACCCTGTCGCTCCTTTTTTTCTCATCTCCCTCGCGTATGTGGTCGGCTACTACTGGCTCTACCGGCAACGGGTCCTGGGCCGGGGGTTCTTGTTCGAGGGGGTAGTGGATGGAACTTTCATTTTTACGGGCCTCTTGGCTTTTATCTGGCCGGTTTTCTAAAATAGGGAGTCGCATTCATTCATGGATGTTAATCCTTTGTATCGGGATTTTTTCAGGTTCTTGAATCAATTGCCGGAAGAAGACCCCTGGACTTTGTATCAGCGCCTTTATCTTGGTCCTCATGAACAATTTTTTAAAGCGTATTTTGAAAGTTTCAACCTATTAGGTCCTTCACAGATCGCCGAAAGGGTTAGAAAAATAAAAAAGGGAGATTATGGCCTTCTTCAGTCGCTCATCCAGTCCGAGAACCCGAAAGATTTAGCCGAAGAGGCTCTAAAAAGATGCCAGCGGATCCTGCCCCTGAATCCTCTACCGCCGGTCTATCTTTTCATCGGCTTCTTCAGCGCGGATGGGATGACCGTGGATGTCGATAGCGTGCCTTCGATTGCTCTCGGGCTGGAGCGGTTTAAGAGCTTTCAGGATCTTCCCCTCCTGGTGTCCCATGAATATTGCCACTGCGCCCAGCGTTCCCTCCTCAAGGATTTTTTCCCGCGGGGAGAACGGACCCTCTTCTTCACGGTCGCGGCCGAAGGACTTTCGGTCTTTTTTACTGAGGCGGTCTACCCGGAAATCCCGCTGCATCGCCACCTCTTCCTCACTCAAGAAAGGCTGCAGTGGTGTCAGGATAACCGGCAAGCCCTGTTGGAGTTGGCCGGGGCGGATTTGGCGGCCGCCAAGCTTAATTCGGTCCTCTTCGGGGCAGGGGATCCAAATGCTGGGCTTCCTCCGCGAGTAGGGTATTTTATAGCCCGCCAAATGCTGGGCCATTGTCTATCCCACCATGGAGCAGAAGAATTCGGAAGGACGTTTGGTGGTTTTGAGGGTTTGTTTCGGAGAGTCTTGAAGGCGAATAGGGTTCAATAATGGAGGAAATGGAAGAGGAGGGAAATGCTGACCAATCAGGTTAGATCCCGTTTAGCGCTGGATTATGAAGGCGAGCTAAATCCGCAGCAGTTGGCCGTGGTCAGGGCTGCGGGAGGGCCGATCTTGGTCATCGCCGGTGCGGGGAGCGGGAAAACCCGGGTCGTGACTTACCGGGTCGCCTATTTGATCGAAGGCGGAATTGACCCAGCGAGAATTATGCTGGTCACCTTCACCAATAAGGCTGCCAGAGAAATGCTTCACCGGGTAGATCTCCTTGTTCCCGGGGCTCAAGAAGCCGGGGGGAGGGTGTGGGGCGGGACCTTTCATCATATCGGAAACCGTTTTCTCCGCCGCCATGCTCCCCTTGTGGGTTATCAACCCAACTATACGATCCTTGACCGGGAAGATGGACAGGATTTAATGGAAGCTTGCGTCTTAAGCCTGCAGATCAATTCCAAAGGATCGAGGTTTCCCAAAAGGGAAGTTTTGGAGAATCTGGTGTCCTTGTCCATGAACACCCAGCGGCCCCTTGAAGATCTGATTTTGGAGAAGTACCCATTTTTCTATGACCTGATCGATGACATCCGGGCCGTGGCGGAACGTTACCGAAACCGAAAGCGGGAACTGAACGCCATGGACTTTGACGACCTTCTTTTTTACTGGAAATTGCTCCTCCAGGAACATCCTGAATTGCGGGCGCGCTACGGCGAGCAATTCCAGCATATCCTGGTCGACGAATATCAGGACACAAACCGTATCCAGGCCGATATCGTGAACCTTCTGGCCGACCGGCATAAAAACATCATGGTGGTAGGGGATGATTCCCAATCCATCTATTCTTTCCGGGGAGCGAACTTTGCCAACATCCTCACTTTCCCCAAGTGCTATCCTGCCGCTAAAGTTTTCAAGCTGGAAATTAATTACCGATCCACGCCGCAGATTCTCCATCTGGCTAATGCCAGCATCATGCATAACCAATATCAGTTTCCCAAAGAATTACAAACCATCCGGCCGGCGGGGTCCAGACCCTCTTTCATCCCGACCCAGGACCTCATGGAGCAGGCTTCTTTTGTGGCCTGGAGGGTGGCCGAGGCCCATGAAAAAGGAGTTCCACTTTCCCAGATTGCCGTCCTTTACCGGGCCCATTACCATTCCATGGAGTTACAGATGGAATTGACCCGGCGGTCCATCCCCTTTGAAGTGAGGTCCGGTCTACGCTTTTTCGAACAAGCCCACATCAAGGACGTCGGCGCCTATCTGAAAATTATCTGTAATCCCCTCGATGAATTAGCCTGGAAACGGGTGCTCCAGCTTTATCCCGGGATCGGAAAAGCCACAGCCGGTGTAATTTGGCGGGGGGTCGCTTCGGGGGGATTGAAGGAGGCTTTAGAAGATCAAGAACTTGTAAGGAAAATTCCTCGAAGGGCCAGGGAGAACTGGAAGCAGTTCAGCCGGACTCTGCTCAAACTCGATGATCCCGAGATTACCTCCAAACCCGGGTTGATGATTGAACAAGTCATGAAGGATGGGTATGAGGATTACCTCCAATCCCGATACCCCAACTATGAATCGCGGATCGACGATCTCCGGCAGCTTACCGCATTCGCCTATCAATATTCCTCAAGCCATGATTTTTTAAGTGAGCTGGCCCTTCTTACCTCCCTCGAGGGAGAGACTCCTCCCGCCCGGAGAAAAGATGAGAATGGAACTTTGAAGCTAAGTTCCGTGCATCAGGCCAAAGGGCTGGAATGGTCGGTGGTTTTTATCATCTGCCTGACTGAAGGGCGATTCCCCCTGTTGCGCAGCCTTGCGGAAGCAAGCGGAGAAGGGGAAGAAGAGGAACGGAGGCTTTTTTACGTCGCCGTAACCCGGGCCAGGGACGAACTGTATCTTTGTTATCCGCGATTGGCCCCCGACCGCTCCGGAAGGGGGATGATCCAGCGTCCCTCGCGGTTTGTTGCCGAACTATCCGGGGACGAATATGAACGGGTGGATGGGGGTGGACGTTATCCTGGGGAAGACTTTTTTTAATAAGTCATTCGTCGCTGAAATCGCCAAGAACGCAGAAGGAGTTCCCGGCGCGCTCGGCGGTAAAGAATCTTTAAGCGGGAATAATTTTGACCCAGACTTTCCGGGAACGGGGCCCGTCAAATTCGCAGAAGAATAACCCCTGCCACGTGCCAAGGGCCAGCCGCCCGTTCTCGATGAAGAGGGTCAAAGAAGGGCCGACTATTGTAGACTTGACGTGGGCAGCCGAATTCCCTTCGGTATGCTGGTAAGGACCCGTAAAAGGGATCAGCCTGTTGAGTTCCGCCAGGAGGTCATGCTGCACGCTGGGGTCGGC
>CAZIDC010000252.1:0-1727 GCA_964537885.1 uncultured Syntrophaceae bacterium
CCGTTCGTGGTGAGCTTGTCGAACCACAAAAAAATACTTTTGCAAGAGCCTCTGTTATTAGGGTTTAA
Source organism: uncultured Syntrophaceae bacterium (assembly GCA_964537885.1). GTDB lineage: Bacteria > Desulfobacterota > SM23-61 > SM23-61 > SM23-61 > CAZIDC01. The sequence goes on from CAZIDC010000252.1 coordinate 69, forward strand.
ATATGGTTGAAAAGCAATGCCAACGCGGATCTGACCAGATCATGATCCAGCTCAAGGGCGTCTCCAAGTCCTTTGGAAAAAACCACGTCCTGCGCGGCCTGGATCTTGCGGTGAGGTGCGGCGAATCCATGGTGGTCATCGGGGGCAGCGGAACGGGGAAGAGCGTTCTGATCAAGTGCGTCATCGGCCTCCTGCATCATGACCGGGGGGAGATTTACGTGGACGGACAGGAGATCTCCCAACTCAAGGAAGGGCAGTGGAACGAACTCAGGAAAAAATTCGGCATGCTCTTTCAGCGCGACGCCCTTTTTGACTCGTTTTCGGTCTGGGAGAACGTGGGTTTCGGCCTGCGCCGGCATACCCAGCTTTCTGACGATGAGGTTAAAGCCATTGCGGTGGAGAAGCTCAGGCTGGTCGGCCTGCAGGACGTGGAAAACCTTATGCCTTCCGAGCTCTCCGGGGGCATGCGCAAGCGCGTATCTTTAGCCCGGGCCATCGCCATGGAGCCCGCCATCCTGCTCTATGACGAGCCCACTACGGGTCTGGACCCCATTATGTCCAACGTCATCAACGAGCTCATCGTAACCATGCGGGAGAAATTGGATGTCACCTCGATCGCCATCACCCACGATATGAACAGCGCCTACCGCATTGCCGACCGCATCGCCATGCTTTATAAAGGCCAAATCATCGAGGTGGGAACTCCCGATGATATCAAGTCTTCCTCGAACGAGATCGTCCAGCAGTTCATCAGGGGAGAGGTCGAAGGCCCCATCACCCGGGGGGCTGACTTCGGCAGGCAACTTTTTAAACCTTTTAGGGGGTAACCATGAAGAACATCGCCACAGAAACCAAAGTAGGAATCTTTGTACTCCTCGGGATCATCGTCCTGGCCTTTTTTACGGTCCGGGTCGGAAAGATTGCCGTCCGCGAAGTGGGCTACCGGATTTATACCAAAGTGGAATCAGCGGCCGGCCTGGATAAGAATTCGCCGGTTCGGATTGCCGGTGTGGACGTCGGCCGAGTGGAGGCGATTGTTCTCGACGGGTCGAAAGCAAAAGTCACGCTCCACCTGCCGCTCAACGTGAAAATTCCCGCCGGATCGAAGGTTTATGTAAAATCCTCCGGCCTCCTGGGAGAAAAGTACATCGATATTGTCCCGGGGGGAGGGCCGGAGGCGATCAAGGCCAATGGCCTGGTCGAAGAAGCGGGGCCGGCGGTGGATGTGGACCGGGTGCTCACCCAGCTTAGCGCCATAGGGGGGGACATTAAAACCGTAACCCAGTCCCTGAGCCGCGCCCTGGGCGGGGAAGAAGGAGAGAAGAACCTCAAGGAATTAGTTTCCGGAGCCAAAGCGACGGTTTCCAACCTGCAGCACATCACTCAGACCATTGATAAGGGGGAAGGAACCCTGGGCAAGTTAGTCAAGGACGACAAACTATACACCGAGGCCAAAGAGACCGTATCCGCCTTGAGCCAGGTGGCCAAATCAATCGAAAAAGGGGAAGGAACCCTGGGCAAGCTAACCAAGGATGAAGCGCTATACACCAATACCAAAGAGATGATGGAAGAGGCCAAAAAAACCTTTGCCAATCTGAATCAAGTGACCCAGAAAATCGAGAGCGGGGAGGGAACGCTGGGGAAGTTAGTCAAAGACGA
>CAZIDC010000252.1:1827-4972 GCA_964537885.1 uncultured Syntrophaceae bacterium
ACCCTCTATACCAAAACCACGGAGACGATGGAGGAGGCTAAGGAAACCCTTGCCAACTTAAACAAATTATCCAAGCAGATCGAGAGCGGGGAGGGAACGCTGGGGAAGTTAGTCAAAGACGATACCCTCTATACCAAAACCACGGAGACGATGGAGGAGGCTAAGGAAACCCTCGCCAACCTGAACAAGGTTTCCAAACAGATCGAGAGCGGGGAGGGAACGCTGGGAAAATTGGTCAAGGACGAAACCCTGTATGATGAGACCAAGCGGGCGGTCAAGTCGGTTAACAAAGCGGCTGAGGGAGTGCAGGAAACCACCCCGGTGACGGTTCTGGGCGTGATCCTGGGTTTGGTAATCCGGTAGGGGGCGGCCGTTAGGCAAATGGGGAGGGCCGGAAATAAAATCCTAAGAGGAATAGCTCTCGTGCTGACCTGGGCCTGGATATCCGGTTGCGCCACTCTGAGCCCGGGGCCGCAGAGGGAAAATTTTGGGCCCTTTTTTCTTTACAGCGAGGACGAGGAAAGGGAAGGGAGAGAGACCGATGTTCTGGGTCCTTTTTTTACCTACCGCAAGGACCAGAAAGAGAAGGACCTGGCCTTCCGTCCATTCTTCTATTATAAAAAGGAAGAGGGGAAGTACACCCTTTTGGAATACCTGTATCCCCTCGGGAAGTATAAGAGGACGGAGAAGGAGGTAGAGTCGTATTTCATGCCTTTTTTTTCCACCCGCCGGGATCTGACTAAACCGGAGGAGCAGAAAAAGGAAAGGGGGTTCCTTCTTGCCTTCTGGGGCGAGACCGAGACCGGAGAACCCTACGGGGGGTTCTTTCCCCTGTACGGCAACCTGAAAAAGCGCTTCGGGAAGGATGAGATAAACTTTTTTCTCTGGCCGGTCTATTCCGATTCCCGCGAGGGGGAAAACCGGACGACGACCCTTCTCTGGCCTTTTTTTTCTTACACCGAAGGGGGAGGGAAAGAAGGGTTTAAAATCTGGCCTTTGGGTGGCTATGAGCGGAAAGAGAACGATTATGAAAAAACCTTTTTCCTCTGGCCCATCTTTCATTTTGAGAAGCGCCACCTGAATACCGAGGATCCCACTAAGATCTCCACAGTCTTCCCCCTCTATTATTCCTCCACCTCCTCCAAGCAGATCTACCGGTCGGTGCTCTGGCCTTTCTTCAATTACACCTATGACGAAGAAGACCATTACACCCAGTGGGACTTTCCCTGGCCCTTCCTCCAGTGGGCCAAGGGGGACAACAAATCCATTGTCCGCTTCTTTCCCCTTTACAGCCGCAAACAGTGGGAAGATCGCGAGACCGGGTATATCCTCTGGCCCCTTTATCTCTACTACCGCCAGGAGGACGAGAAGTACCAGATCGAGACCAACCGTTATTTACTGCTTTCCAAGGATCAGACTGAGGTTTGGAAGGAGGAAGGGAAGCGGGCGCGGATTTTGCGAATCTGGCCGCTCTTCTATTATGGCCTTCGTAAAGAAGGGGCCGTACAGGTTTACTTCCCGGCCTTACTCCCGTTCGACGACGATGGGTATGAAAGAAACTGGGCCCCCTTCCTCCGCCTCTACGAATATCGCCGGAACGCCAAAGGGGAAATGGAATCGAAATTTCTCTGGGGTTTTTACGTGCACCGCCAGAACGCTTCCCGCGCCCTTTACGAATTGAGCTTCTTCCTTACGTATTACACCGCGGAGGATCTTTTTTACTTTTCCCTCTTAAGGGGATTATTGGAGTACCGGGCCGAGGGGGAAAAACGCGCCCTCCGGGTGTTTTATTCCCCCTGGCCGATCGAGTGGGAACAATCCCCCGCCCGCACGGAATCCACGGCTGGAGCGGAGGAGTTCCCGATAAACAAGACCCAGGAAACCGGAGGTTGAAAGGGATTTTCATTGATGACCGAAGATAAACGAATGCGCCTGACTTCCATGGCGCGCGCGGCCGGGTGAGCGGGGAAGCTAAGTCCGGCGGACTTAGAGAAAGCCCTTAGCCCCCTGGCCCTAAAAAAGGAGCCCAACCTTTTGGTGGGGATGGAAACGGCTGACGACGCCGGGGTTTATCAAATCGACGATGAAATGGCCTTAGTGCAGACGGTGGACTTCATCACCCCCATCGTGGATGACCCCTATATCTATGGACGGATCGCCGCCGTCAACGCCATGAGCGACATCTACGCCATGGGCGGAAAACCGCTGACAGCCTTGAATATTGTCGGCTTTCCCCGGCGCTCCCTCGACCTTTCCATTCTTACCGACATTCTCCGGGGGGGGCTTGACGTTGTCCACGAAGCCGGGGCTGTCCTCCTGGGAGGCCATACGGTGGATGACTCGGAGTTGAAATACGGGCTCTCGATAACCGGGACCGTGCATCCGCAGAAGGTGGTCAAGAACAGCGGCGCCCGGGTGGGGGATGTTTTGATTTTGACCAAAGCCCTGGGGACAGGAATCATATCTACGGCCAACAAGGCCGGGATGGCCGATGCCGGGTTTTTGCAAAAAGCGGTCGATTCCATGATCCGCCTGAACGATCAGGCCTCAGAGGCTATGCTTGCGGCGGGGGCTCATGCCTGCACGGATATAACCGGATTCGGCCTATTGGGACATGCTTCCGAAATGGCCAGGGGTTGCGGCCTGTCTTTCAGGTTTTTCTTTTCCCGCATCCCGATTCTCTTGGGGACCGGGGAATACGCTGCCCAGGGGATGGTCCCCGGCGGGGCTTATTGCAACCAGGATCACTTTGGCCGGGAAGTTTCCATATCGGAGACCGTTCCCGAGTCTGAAAGGATTATTCTATTCGACCCGCAGACTTCCGGGGGCTTGCTGATTGCTTTGCCCGCCGCCGCCGGGGGAAGCCTTTTGGACAATTTGAAGAAACGAGGGATTGCCGAGGCGGCCCTCGTGGGAGAAGTGATTGTTAGGGAGAGGGAGCTGATCTTCGTAGAATAAAAAAATCCTAAAATCCCCGAATCCTATTTTTTTTAAATAAAGGGAGTTTTTATGGCTAAAATTCAGCGCGCCATCATCAGTCTTTCGGATAAAACCGGAATCCAGGAGTTGGCCAGAAGCCTGCAGAATTTCGGCGTCGAAATCCTTTCCACCGGAGGAACAGCCAAGGTCTTAAGGGAAAGCGGCC
>CAZIDC010000253.1:0-4963 GCA_964537885.1 uncultured Syntrophaceae bacterium
TTACTTTTCACTTCTCACCTCAACGCCCGCCAGCTTCTCCAAAGGCCGGATCACCGCGGGGTGGTACTTCTTGCTCTCCCCGCCGGCCCCGGCCGCAATATATTGTTGGGCGGACAAGGCTGCAAAGTGGAGGGGGACCCGCAATTTCGTTCCCGTCGTCAGGGCCAGGTCTAAATCTTTCAGCATATAGTCGATGGGGAAGACCCCTTCTTCGAACTTTCCCTTCATGACATTATTCTTGTAGTGGTTCTGCAGGACAAAACTGTTCCCCGACCCGCTGGAGAGAGCCTCGAATAGGATGTCCGGTTTCACCCCGGCCTTCACCCCCAGCACCATGGCCTCGGCCAGGGCGCAGGTCGTAACGGCCACCATGAGATTATTGACGATCTTGACCACCTCGCCGCTGCCAATGTCGCCCACGTGGTAGATATCCGTTCCCATGGCCGCAAGAATCGGCCGGTGGCGCTCGAAGACCTCCTTCTTCCCGCCCGTAAAAATCACCAGCGTTCCGGCGACGGCTGCCGGAACGCCCCGGGCCACGGGAGCATCCAGCATCTCCGCTCCCTTTTCTTTGAGAATCTTGGCGATGTCCATGGTGGTGAGGGGGTCAATCGTGCTCATGTCAATTAGGACGGACCCCCTTTGGATTCCTTCGGCCACCCCCCTCTTTCCCAGGACGGCCTCCCTAACGTGGATGGAGGCGGGCAATATGGTGATAATCACGGGACACTTCTCCGCCACTTCCTTACAGGATGCGGCCGCTTCGGCCCCCGCGGCCTTTAGAGGTTCCATTCTTTCCGCGACGATGTCAAATACCGTAAGAGAAAATCCTTTTTTAACCAAGTTCTTGGCCATGGGTCCCCCCATGGCCCCCAATCCAATAAACCCGATCTTTTCCATATTCCCCCTCCTGCACTTTTCACTTTATCCAACGACTGTTTTCTTACCTTCTCCGGTGTGATCTGTCAATAGGTAAAGACATCTTGCCGTAACCCTTCAGTCACGGGTGGGTGGCCAAGGTCGTAGGATGAAAGGTTCGGCATAAAGGCCAAGGGCGCCCATGGCCGGGGGGTCAGTCCAGTATCCGCCTTAGGCGGACGTACTGGCCTGGCCCCCCGGCCAAAACAGAATCTTTGTTAGGGGAAGTTCCTCCGATATTCCTGTCAGAGCCACTCGTGACTGAAGGGTTACAATCTTGGCTAAATTTGTTTTGACCCCTGTATAAACTCTATGTTATAAAGATAAAATTAGGTATTGGGAGGAGGTTGGATGCATGATTTTCAGTACCGGGAAGAACAGCTTTACTGCGAGGATTTTCCCGTCCAGGATATCGCCAGGGAAGTAGGAACGCCTTTCTACCTTTACAGTTTGAATACTCTCGAAAACCACTTTCGGGCTTTTGACGGCGCCTTTTCTAAAATAGACCACATCGTTTGTTTCTCGGCCAAAGCCAATTCCAATCTAGCCATTCTCAGGATTTTTGTCCGGCTGGGGGGCGGGGTGGATGTGGTTTCGGGAGGAGAGCTCTTCCGGGCTATGAGGGCCGGAGTCAAGCCCGACCGGATCGTTTATTCAGGGGTGGGCAAGCGGCCGGAGGAGATCGAGTATGCCCTGGAGTTTCCCATCCTCATGTTTAACGTGGAATCTTCCCAGGAACTGGTGGCCATTGACCGGATTGCCGGGAAAATGGGAACCAAAGCTCCGGTAGCTTTGCGGGTCAACCCGGATGTGGATCCGCGTACGCACCCTTATGTTTCCACCGGCCTGAAGAAAAATAAATTTGGCATTAACATTCAGAAGTCCCTTGACGAATACATTCTGGCCAGCACGCTGCCGAATGTGAACGTTATTGGCGTAAGCTGCCATATCGGTTCCCAGCTTACCGAAGTCGGGCCTTTTGTGGAAGCCGTGCAGCGGATCAAAGAGCTGGTGGCCAAGCTGCGAACTGCGGGAATCAACATTAAATATATGGACCTCGGCGGCGGATTGGGTATTACTTATAACCAGGAGGACCCGCCCCACCCGAGGGAGTATGCTCAGTCGTTGCTGAACGAACTTGCGGGAATCGACTGCACGCTGATCCTGGAGCCCGGCCGGGTTATTGTGGGCAATGCCGGCATTCTGGTGACCCGGGTCCTTTATACCAAAGAGGGGGGAGAGAAGAATTTCATCATTGTCGATGCCGCCATGAATGACCTCATCCGCCCCAGCCTCTACGGATCTTACCAGAGAATTCAACCGGTCAGGCGCAGCGAGCGGCCGGAGATCATCGCCGATGTGGTGGGCCCCATATGCGAGTCCGGAGACTTTCTGGCGAAAGACCGCCAGCTTTTGAAAGTGGAGGGGGGGGAACTCCTGGCGGTGATGAGCGCCGGAGCCTATGGGTTTACCATGTCCTCGAATTATAACTCCCGCCCCCGGGTTCCGGAGGTCCTGGTAGACAAGGACCGGTGGTTTATCATCCGGCAACGGGAAGAATACGACGACCTGATTAAAGGGGAGTTCATTCCGGATTTTTTAGCTTAAGGGATTAAAAAATGACCCGCATTCCTTTTTACAAAATGAGCGGCAGCGGGAATGATTTCATTCTCATCGACAACCGCCAGAAGATTTTAGATGCCGATCACCTGGGCGATTTTGTGCTTAGGGTCTGCGCCCGGAAAGTTTCGGTGGGGGCCGATGGACTGCTGCTTATCGAACCCTCTGACCGCGTCCACTTCCGCTGGCGTTTTTTTAACTCCGATGGCAGCGAGGCGGAAATGTGCGGCAATGCCGGGCGGTGCGCCGCCCGTTTTGCGGTCCTGAAGGGGATTGCCCCTGAAAAACTTTCCTTCGAGACCCTAGCGGGTATCATCGAAGCCGAAGTCTATGGGCGGCGGGTGAAGCTGCAGATGGTCCGGCCATTTGGATTGCACCTCGATCTATTGGTGGCGATCGATGGAGAAGAACACTCCCTGCACTTCATCAACACGGGAGTTCCCCACGCCGTCGAGATTGTGCAAACGGCGGCTGACGTGCCCGTAAAAGAATTGGGTCGGAAGGTTCGCTTCCATCCCCGCTTCCAGCCCGCAGGGACCAACGCCAACTTCGTGCAAATCATCGACCGTGGAAATCTGAAAGTTCGGACGTATGAGCGTGGAGTTGAAGATGAAACCCTGGCCTGCGGAACGGGCGCCGTTGCCTCCGCCTTGATTGCAGCGGTTAAAGGGCTGGTGGATTCGCCCGTTGCCGCCAAGACGAGCGGGGGAGAAGTTTTAAACGTCTACTTCCAGCGCCAGGAAGACGGCTCCGAGCGCGTTTTCCTCGAAGGGGACACGCGAGTGGTTTACGAGGGGGAACTTTGGGAAGAAGCCTATAAATAATATGGGGTTCAAGGGGTCGAGGGGTCAAGGATTCGAGAAAAAGAACTGCCTATTTGAATTCCGCAATCCGCATTCCGTACACATCATTGGAGAGGAGGGTTTATGGCCAGTGACGCGGTGAAGGCCATTGTCGTCGGCGCCGCCGGGAGGATGGGAATGCGCATCCTCTGGGCAATCCATGAAACCCCTGGCGTCCACCTGACTGGAGCGGTGGAACGGAAGGACCACCCCAGCCTGGGACGGGATGCAGGAGAAATCGCCGGCCTGGACAAGTGGGGCGTTTCCCTGGCCGGAGATCTGCGGGAGGTCATCTCTTCCGGGGATGTAATCCTCGATTTCACCAATGCCGAGGCTGCTCTGAAAAATTTACAGGTGGCTGCGGAGAAAGGAAAAGGCGCGGTCATCGGCTCAACAGGTTTCTCTTCCGCCCAGATAGAGGAAGTGAAAGCCCTGACCAACAAGGTTCCATGCGTGCTTTCCCCCAACATGAGCGTGGGGGTAAATGTCATGTTCCGGGTCATCGGCGACTTGGCCAAAGTCTTGGGGGAAGACTATGATGTGGAGGTAATCGAAGCCCATCACCGGATGAAGAAGGATGCTCCGAGCGGGACGGCAGTGAAGATGGGCCAGATCCTGGCCCAGGCCTTGGAGCGAGATTTTGAGCAGGTAGGAACCTTTGCCCGGAAAGGGATCATCGGTGAAAGAAAGAAGACCGAGATCGGGATGCAAACCATCCGCGCGGGGGACATCGTCGGCGAGCATACGGTGATCTTTGGCGGCCTGGGAGAAAGGCTGGAAGTAACCCACCGGGCCCACAGCCGGGACAACTTTGCGCGTGGAGCCGTGCGGGCAGCCGGATGGGTGGTCAAACAAAAACCGGGACTATATGACATGCAGGATGTGTTGGGACTGAAATAGGGTTCAAGGGTTCGAGGATTCAAGGGGTCAAGTGAAAAAATTTATTAAGACACTTGAACCCTGGACCCCTTGAATCCTTGACCCCTGTATTTTTTATGGAAGGAGAAGGAAAGAATGAAGCAACCCTGGAAAACAGACAAGTGGTTTGTCAGCCCTTGGAATTACGAACCGGAGGTTACCTCGAAATTTCAGTTTCCCCCGGCCAAGGACATCAAGATCCATGATATCACCCTGCGGGACGGAGAACAGCAGGCGGGAATCGCCTATACTTTAGAAGATAAAATGAAAATCGCCAAGGCCTTGGCCGAAGCCGGGGTGCACCGCATCGAGACGGGAATGCCGGCGGTCTCCAAGGAAGATGAGCGGGCGATCAGGGAGATCGTTCAGGCCAATTTTGGCCCGGAAATTTTCGCCTTTTCCCGCTGCATGGTTGCGGATGTAAAGCTGGCCAAAGAGTGCGGCGTGCAAGGGGTGGTGGTGGAGATTCCCTCGAGCGAGCATATCATCAAGCATGCTTACGGGTGGGAGTTGCAAAAAGCCATCGATCTTTCCATCGAAGCCACTTTGCTGGCCAAGGAGTTGGGTTTATACACGGTCTGGTTCCCGATCGACGCTTCGCGGGCGGATATGAATTGGTTTTTGGATTTGATCGAGAAGATTTCCACCGAGGGGCATATGGATGC
>CAZIDC010000254.1:0-4945 GCA_964537885.1 uncultured Syntrophaceae bacterium
TTCAAAGCCGACTTTAGGAGGGAAGGGGGAAGGAGAAGATATTTCATTATTGAAAAATTTGGATGAAATGGATTTCAAATATGAAATATTTTGGCAGCATTACTAATGCAAGCGCATTAAATAACCCGTCATTGCGAAAAGTCCGCCTCAGGCGGACGACGAAGCAATCCCAAGAATAACGAGATTGCGGCGCCCCATTAAAGCTATTTAGCGGCTTTTTATATTTTGATCAAGTTACCTGCCCGTGAGAGGGAATTTAATATCTCATACATATTCGAAACTTTTCCAACCGTCAGATTCTTTTTTATTCCAAAAAAATCCAAACAGGTGCCGCAAGCGAGAATTTCCACCCCTTTTGCGGCCAATTCCTGAAGATCTTCAAGAACCTCAGACCCTTGGCAGGCCAATTTTACCCCGCTATTCATGAGAATGATCTTTTGAGGATGGATATCTGACTGCTCCAGAGTCTGTAAAAAGGAACGCATCAAGATCTTTCCCAATTCTTCTGAGCCCCGTCCAAGAGAATCGGCATCAATGAAAACCACCATATCCGAAGAAGTCGGGCATTGGACTATTTTTGATCTCTCTGCTTCGGAGTCAGGTTTTTCTTTCCCTTTCCCTTTTTTAATCTTCAATTCGAAAGAGCCTTTTCCCTCCGTAATATTAACCTGATGCCCCTGGCTTTCGGCGAAACGCCTTACATTCTCTTTCGAACTTGGATTATCCAGAAGAACAAGCAGTTCTTCAGCCTCCTCTAATGCTTTTTTGGTCTCCAAAACAGGCTGAGGGCACGCCAATCCACGGCAATCAATCCTTTTTTCCATATTTTTTTAACCTTCCTCCTCCATCCTGAGCAAATGGGTTGGGTTTTCATGAATGGCAATGGTTGCGGTTAAAAACGAAGGAAGGAGAATAAAGCAGGGTTACTCAGATATGAAGAGCAAAGGGAAAATGGATCGGGACCAGCCTCATCCTCCTCTCCCTTCGAATTTTCTTGGGACCTAACCTAGGCCCCTCCAGGCCAGAACTTGGCCTTCAGATAAGAGAAAGAGGCGTTTGAAACTTTCCCATTTTTGTCACCCCCTTTGCGCAATTTTTTTCATTATCATTTATTCTCTTCCGACTGTCAACTTTTAAGTTCTCTGGCCCAACATTCCCCGCGGTGGAGCTTCTGGGAAATTATTCAGAACCGGGGTACCCGGCCGATTTCTCCGAATTCTGTTTCCATTTGCTTGTACACCGGTTTCCCCAGGAGGAAGGTGTAGATATCATCGGCCTTCTTTTTGGGGTCCAGATCGGCAAAGCTCTGGGGATAGAGAATCTTGCCCGCCGCGAAGCCGTCGGCCACGGCGGTGTCGATATTGGTCACATACCAATTGTACGGGAAGAGGAGAAAAACCTGCCGGTTCTTCATGGCCTTCAGGTGGCGGTAGAATTCCGGCTTTTTCTGGTAATCCTGGCGGATATTACCCAGGCCACCTCCGTCGATGAAGAGAAGATCGGGGTCCCAGGAAAGGATTTTTTCCCTATCCACGAAAGCGTGGCCTCTCGGGAGCACTTCCTTGGCGAGATTTCTGGCCCGGACCCAATCCAGGGGGAAGTAACTGGCATCGGAGCTCTCGATTCCCTGGGTTCCGCGAAACCCGATGCCGCCGATGTAGACTCGGGGTTTCTTGCTTTCCTCGTATCGTTCCGTTCGTTTCAACAGATCGCGGCGCGCCCCCTCGATGAAGGCCACCACTTCTTCGGCTCTCCTCTCGGCCTTAAGAATCTTTCCAGCCAGGCGAAGGGAATCAAAAACGATATCATCAAAGGTGGCAAAACCGCCGTAAGAAAGAATGACCACGGGGATGTTCAATTTTCTCTGGAGAGCCTCCGCCTTGGCCGGTTCCATGTTGGAGATGAAAATCAACTGGGGGTTGAGCTTCAGAACGGCTTCCAGGTCCGGTTCTTTGTTGATCCCCGCGGGTCCCCCGGGACCGACGGCCGGGAGTTTGGCCAAATCCGGGTTGGCCCAGAGATAGGGTCTCCCCACCGGAGGTGTTTTCTCGAATCTTTCCACCCCCGCGACCTTTTTCATCATCCCAAGGTAGCAGATCAAACGGAGGGACCCCGGTCCCAGACAGATGATCCTTGCCGGGTTTTGGGGAACTTCCACGGTCCGCTTTTCCAAATCGACAACCGTTATTCTCTCCCGGGCGAAAGCAACCTGCCCGGGGCCGGCTGACAGAAAGAAAAGATAGCAAAAGAGAAAAAATACTTTAATGCCCATTTTCATGACTGCTCCCTTCCCCTTTTCCCTTCCAGCCATTCACCGCGATTACCACGGGATACCCCTGAACTTCCTGCAGAATCACATCCACCCCGTAAACCTCCCGGATTACCTTAGGGGTCACGGAATGACGGTCGGCAAAGGCATAGACCTTCCCCTCTTTTAAAAAGAGAAGCCGGTCGGCGAACCGGAGGGCCAGGTTGATGTCGTGAATCGCCAGAATGGCGGAAATCCCCTGATCCTCCACCACCCGGCAGATCAGTTCCATCACTTCCATCTGGTTCTTCAGGTCCAGGCTGCTGATCGGCTCGTCCAGGAGAAGGACTTTGGGTTCCTGGGCCAGGGCCCGGGCGATGATGACTTTCTGCATCTCTCCCCCGCTGAGCTCATGGATCGGCCTCATGGCATAATCTTCGAGGTGCATGACCTGCAAGACCCTTTCCACGGCCTGGAAATCGGTCTCCGCCGCCGCCCAGCGGATGTAGGGTTTCCGGCCCAGGAGAACGGTGTCATAGACGGTCAATCTCTCTTCCCCGTATTTCTGGGGAACATACCCCAGCGTGCGGGCCACTTCGTTTCCGCTCATCTTCAAGAGGTCTTCTCCGCCCAGAAGTACGCTTCCCTTTTCCGGCCGCAGAATCTTGTTCAGGCACTTGAGAAGAGTCGATTTGCCGGCGCCATTGACCCCCAGCACCCCCAGGATTTGGCCTGCGGGCAGATCAAAAGAAACTCCTTTCAGGACGGGTCGGCTGGGATATTGAAAATAGACCCCGGCTACGGAAAGAATCATCGGTGGTACCCCTTCCAAATCAGATAAAGGAAGAGAGGGGCGCCCATGAAGGAAGTCAAAACCCCAACCGGAAGCGTTCCCGACCCCACCACCACCCGTCCCACCGTATCGGCCAGAAGGAGAAGGAGGGCCCCTAGAAGACAGGAATAGGGAATTAAAAGCCGGTGGTCCGGACCGATGAGGCGCCGGCCGATATGGGGGGCCAGAAGACCCAGGAAGGCGATCACCCCGTGAAAACAAGTCACTAAGGCGGCAAGGACCGTGGCGATCAGCATTCCCAGGACCCGGATTTTTTCAACTTCCACCCCGAGGCTCTTGGCCGTTTCTTCCCCGGCTAAAAGAGCGTTTAAATCCCAGCGATAGAGGACAAAGTAGAGGGTAATCCCCAAAGCGGCGATCCCCAGGAGGCCGATTTCCCTCCAGGTCGAGCGGGCTACGTCGCCAAAGGTCCAGAACACCACTGCGGCGATCTCCACTTCCGAGGCAAAATACTGAATCAAAATGGTTCCGGAGACAAACAGCGAGGAAAGAGCCACCCCGGCGAGGATGATGGCTTCCGGGGACATCTTCTTTATCCGGGCCAGAGTTAGGATGATCAGCGTCGCGGCAACCGCCCCGGCGAAGGCGAAGAGGGTGACCGTGTAGAGGCTGAAAATGTTCAGCGGGCTGGCCCCCTGGGACCGAAGGGCTCCGGCCTGCATCCCTCCGGCTCCAAACACCACGATGGCCAAGGAAGCCCCGAAAGCTGCTCCCTGGCTGATTCCTAAGGTTGACGGGGAGGCCAAAGGGTTTTTGAGCAGGGATTGGAAGGTGACCCCCGCCAACCCCAGTCCCCAGCCGGACAGGATCGCCGCCATGATTCGGGGAAGGCGGATATTCCAGACCACGGTTTCCACCGGGCCATCGGCCCGGCCGAAAACGGCCCGGATCAAGCTGGCCACGGAAAGATCGTAGGATCCCACGGCAATGGCGTATACCATCAGGAATGCCAGAATCCCCAGGATCAGGAAAAAAAGTTGGATTCTCTTCCGGATGACCCCGCGGTAAACCAGGGTGATAGCGCCCTGCGCCGCCGCCGGGGTAATTTCTCTCATGAAATCACCTTCTCGGGGAACCCGTGAGGGAGTTGCTCTTATCCTCTTAGACAAGACCGACAGATTTCTTTCCCATCCCGGATCTGGATCTTTGAGGCCATCGCCGGCTCTCCGCACATCTGGCACTGTTTGGAGGGCTCGATCCGGGCCTTGGGGGGGAGGACCTGGGAGATTTCCTTCAGGGTGAAAAGATCTTCCAGGGGTTTTCCCAGGATTTCGCTGGCTTTCTGCTGGTGGATTCGGCCGAACTCATCCTGCTCCTCCCGGGTGGCTTCATTCCCCCGGATTCGTTCCATCAGCTGCCGATGCCTTGCCGTCGGTTCCAGCGCCCCCGGGCGCAGACAGACCCGCACCCCCCGGCCGGATTTTCTTACGAAAAGAGTGAAGGCCTGTTTTCCGTAATCCCGGTACAAAAAGTTTCCCTTGCCGAAAGTGCATCCCGTCAGAACCTGGATGGCGTCAGCGCCGCAGGCATCCGTTTCCACGATGGCCACTAATTCTTCATCTTCCGCCCGGTTTTCCCTTAACCAATCCAATCCCGCCTTAGCGGCGCGGAACCCGATGGATAGACCGGGGCAGACGTGGCCGTGAAACTCCGCGCATTTCTGGTACTCCGGGTCCGAAAGGACGTATGGCTCTTTCATCGTTATTTTCTCCTGGGCCTTTCCGGCATCCATTCCGGCGAGGGTTGAAGGATTTTTCGCCGAAATTTTAGAAAGAAATTTTATTTGAGGCTCTTGCAAAAGTATTTTTTGTGGTTCGACAAGCTTGTCCTGAGCGAACCGTTCA
>CAZIDC010000255.1:0-4938 GCA_964537885.1 uncultured Syntrophaceae bacterium
GAGGCTGCGGGAGAAAGCCGTTTATGCCCCCTGCCGCCATTCAGGCGAGGAGGTAGAATGGCTAAATATGCATGCCATGGATCCAGAGGTCATTAAGTATGAATTTATACAAATGCTGCGGGAAAATAAAATTGATTTCCTGCTGCACACATACATCGTGGGAACCCTTATGGAAGGGCAGCGGATTAAAGGGATCATTATGGAGAATAAAGCGGGTCGGCAGGCCATCCTGGCTAAGATGGTAGTGGACGCAACCGGAGATGCCGATGTCGCCAGCTTTGCCGGGGCTCCTTTCCGCTTGGTTAGAAAGCCTATGACCATGATGTTCAACATGGCGGGGGTGAATGTTCCGGTTGTTCTGGACCGGATAGGCAACTGGGGCAATCTCAAGAAATTGATCAAGCAAGAGATAGACGGAGGAAATCTCTCCTTCGATTTAGGAACCAATATGGAATTCGGCGCTCCCGGGGTTCATGCGGAAAAGCTTGTATATGAAGATGAAATTAACGTGTGGTCCGGGAACCTGTTGGGCATGGATGGTACCGATCCCAGGGATTTGACCAAAGCCGAAGTCATTACCAGAGAACACGTCATGAGGATGGCCAATTTTTTAAAAAGGAATGTGCCGGGTTTTGAAAAATCAAGAATTGAGGTTACTCCCACCCAGGTGGGAGTTCGGGCCACCCGGCAAATCATCGGAAAAGCTTCGCCATCGCCGGATGAAGTCAAGAACAAGATATTTGATGATACAGTGGTCAAACCATATGGGCATAGTGACATGAGATTACCCTATGGCTCCCTCGTCCCTCAGAACGTGGAAAATCTCCTTGTGGCCGGCAGGTGTATATCCGCAGCAGATGAGATCATGGGACAGCTCCGGCTCATACCGGTTTGTTCGGCCACAGGGCAAGCTGCGGGTACGGCAGCCGCTTTAGCCTTGAAACAAAAGAAAGCTCCGCAGAATTTGGAGGTGCATAGATTACAGAGGATTTTGGAAGACCAAGGAATGAATTTAGGATTGAAAAGAGTTAAACAATAACTTTAAGGAGATTAATCTATGTCTGGGAAATTATTTGATGAATGGTCAGTTGGCGATGAGTTTGTAACTCCAAGCCGGACGATGACCGAAACAGACGTTGTGATGTTTGCCGCCATGAGCGGGGATTACAATGAATTGCACACCAGCGAGGCATTCATGAGGAAAAGCCAATTCGGGAGGCGAATCGTGCACGGCCTGTTAGGTCTGGCCGTTTCCCACGGTTTGCTCTTTCGAACGGGATACTTAGAGGGGACCGCGATTGCCTTTTTGGGGATCGACGCCTGGAAATTCGAAGGACCTTTGTTTTTCGGGGAAACCATTCAGGTAAAGGCGAAAGTGGCGGAAAAAATCCCGAGCAAAAGCAAACCTGATCGAGGGATTATAAAACTTTTTCTTCAGATCATCAAGGAAGACGGGACCGTCATTCAGTCCGGATATAAAACGCTCATGATTAAGAGAAAGCAGAGCTGAGGAAGCCGTGGAAAGGAGATTGGGAGTGACCAGCAAATTCATGGACGCTGCCGAGGCGGTCCGGATGATCCAGAACGGCGATACGCTATCGGTTTGTGGAATCGTAGGGGGGCTTGTACCGGAAAAGGTTCTGACTGCCCTGGAGAAGAGATTTTTAGATTCGGGTTCACCCCGGGACCTGACGCTCGTATTTCCGGTGGCCGTTGGGGATGTTTATGGAACAGCAGGAACGGACCACCTGGCCCATGAAGGCCTGATCAAAAGGGTGATCGGCGGATCCTACGTGACAGCCCCGGCTGCGTCCAAACCTCCGAAAATATATGAAATGATTTTCCAGAATAAGATCGAAGCGTACAATTTTCCCATGGGTGTTCTCATGCACCTGCACCGGGAAATCGCGGCTAAGAGGCCGGGTCTCATAACCCAGGTGGGGTTGAAGACCTTTGTGGACCCGAGAAATACGGGAGCAAAAATGAATGAGGTTACCCGGGAGGATTTAATCGAGGTCATCCAGCTTCACGGCAAAGAGTATCTCTTTTTTAAAGCCTTTCCGATCACAGCCGCCATTATTCGGGGTACGACGGCCGATGAAGATGGAAACATTACTATGGAGCACGAATCTTCTTTTTCGATCATGCTTTACTTAGCCATGGCGGCCCGCAACTGCGGGGGGAAGGTCATTGCCCAGGTAAAAAGAGGAACCGGCCGTGGAAGTTTAAACCCTCAGCTCGTCAAAGTCCCCGGGATCCTGGTGGATGCTGTTGTCGTGGATGAACACCAAACCCAGGCTACAGGTATTGTTTATGATCCGGCAGTGAGCGGGGAGTTGAAAAAGCCATGGTCCCGGATAGAGGAAGTGGCGTTGAGCGTCGAAAAGATCCTGGCGCGGCGGTCTTTGTTGGAATTACGCCAAGGGTATATTGTCAATCTCGGATTTGGTATTCCTTCTTTGGTTTCTCAGGTGGCCGTGGAAGAGGGGTTGATTGACGAGATCACCTATACGGTGGAGCACGGCGCCATCGGGGGTATGCCTCAGGCCGGGCTTCAATTCGGCGGAGCGATCAATCCTCAGGCCATTGTTGAATCCAGTGCCCAATTTGATTTCCTCACCGGGGGCGGAATTAACGCCGCCTGTATGGCCTTTGCGGAAATCGACGGACAAGGGAATGTCAATGTCAGCCGGCTGAACAAGATTCCTCATGTTTTATCCGGTGTAGGGGGATTCATTGACATTCTTCAGAACGCAAAAAAAGTTGTTTTTTGCGGGACGATAACCGCGGGAGGAGTAAAAGTAGGAGTTGAAGAAGGAAAAGTGCATATCGAGCAGGAAGGAAAGGTGATCAAGCTTGTTCGCCAGGTTCAACATTTGACTTTCAATGGAGCCTTAGCTTTAGAAAAAGGCCAGGAGGTTATTTATATCACGGAAAGAGGGGTGTTTAGATTAAAACCCGAAGGTATGGTTTTGACCGAGGTGGCTCCCGGGGTAGAGATTGAACGGGATATAACCCCGGTTGTGCAATTCGGGTTTAAAATATCGGAACAACTGCGGGAAATGGACGCCAGGCTTTTTCGGCCAGAGCCAATGGGCATAAAAAATTCAAAACTTTGGAAGTAAAAAAAGGGGCCATCCTTCAAGCAGGTTCAAGAAAGGACCCTTAGAGGTTAGCTATGGCTTCCGCGGGTTGCCAAAGATCTTGGAAGATCAGGGAATGGATTGGGGAAGGCGATAACCAAAGAAGGCCCTGATTTACTCAAAATCTGAATAGATCTCACCGAACCGAAGACCCGCGATGATTTTGCCCATGTAATCCTGCTTCAGGTTCGTTTTCGTGCTTTCAAAGTCCTTGGCCTTCATGCCATTGGCCAGGGCTAAATAGGCTTCGACAAAGGCCGAAAGATGGTCAACGGCTTCAATGATTTCCCCATCTCTGGGGTTGTAGGCATCCAGGTTAAAATATTTGCTGATTTCATCGCTCTTTTTGTTTTCTTTTTTCCCATCAATCGTTACGATGCTCATAAATTCAATTTCCGTAAACATTTTCATCTCCCCGTGCCAGCTTTCCGGGATCAGGCCGTAGACTTCCTCTTCCATCCGTTCTTTTTCGTATTCCTTAATTAAACCATCGAGGCCCCCGATCGATTTCTTTACCGGATGGACAATATCCCGGGTCAGGACTTCGGGAAGATCATGGAAAAGACCGGTGAAGAAGTTGTTATAACACCTTCGGCGACAAGCTCCAATCTCGAGAGAGAAGAGATAGGAAAGGAAGGCAACGATAAACATATGCCCGAGGACGGAGGTCGCGGGCACGCGATGGAGATGGCTCCACCTCAGCTGGAATCTGAGTTGGCCGCATAGATCCGTAAAATTGCGCAGTCGGGAATAAAGGGCTAATTGCTGGGACCCTTTAAGGTCATAATACCTTTCCTGCCTGGTTTCCAGATCATGCCGGATCTTTTCGATTTCATATCCCTTGGGGTTCGCTCGTTCGATGATGTCGAATTCCCACTTGGTGGCATAAAAATGGGCGGCGCTTAAAATTCTCTTGTTTATATTTTCTTCCTGATCCTGAAAATAAGCCTGAAATCTGGAGCAAAAAGCTTCTCCGAGGGGCGAGATGATGGGGGCCAATTGATCGTAAACCCATTTATTCAGCTGTTCATACTTGGATCGGTCTTCCTTGATTTTGTGAAAGATTTGAGGCTTCAGGTCCGTGAGGATGATCCGCTGCAGGAATTCGAACAGGCCTCCCTCGATGATCTCCATCCAGTTAAAAGCGGGATTTTCTTCTTCGAATTTGCCGAGAATATAGGCAGTCACCATCTTATGCGCCTGTTTATCCAGTTCGCGCAGTTCAACAGGGCGGATCTTGTCATTCCAGCGTTGCATGCTGGCCGAATCGTAAATCTTAAGGAGCAGCCCTTTGCGAATCATTGTTTTTACCGCTGATCCCTTCTAAAAAAATCCGTTGCTTGCGGACAATCCATCAGCCGAGGGGTCTCATATATTCTGGCGGTTTATCTTTTAAAAATTCTTCCCGGATGGGGGAGAAGATGTCGAGAATCAGGGCGGGCTCATTCCCGAGGATTTCCGCCCCGTGGGGTTGGTTGGAGGGAAATCGGTAAAGAGCGGGAGCCTCGATGATTTTTTCCTGCCCCTGGATATTCCAGCGCATCTTTCCCCGGATGAGCATCCCCATCTGTTCGTGGGGATGGGCGTGCTCTCCGACTACGACTCCCGGGTCTATCTCAAAATAGATGGTCATGACCTTGTTCAGCATGTAAACCAGGCGCCGGATTCCCGGTGCGATCGTTTCCATTGAGTCCTTTTGGATTTCTCTGATGAATTCCATGATAAATCCTCCCTTTCAATTTCTGGGGGCGCTACCCAAAAGCTATCATCAACGGAGCATGGTGTCAATCGATGA
>CAZIDC010000256.1:0-4935 GCA_964537885.1 uncultured Syntrophaceae bacterium
TCAATATTGATGAACTCGTAAAAAGTTGGTTCATATGTCGTTGCGAGCGATAGCGAAAAAAATGAAGACAATCAGAATCAATTGAGGCAGAGTTTTTTTCTTAACCAAGGAGGGGAAGATGCCACGAAAGAGAAAACTGGCGAGGGGGGTGGCCGTCGTCGGCGGAGGGTTGACCAAACTGGGTTTGTTCAAGGACCGCAACTCCAAGGATTTTTTTGCCGAAGCTTACGTGGAAATGATGGGCTCGGTTGATAAAGGGGTCGATTCCAGGGATATTGAGGCCATCTACATCGGCAACTTCAGCAATGATTTTTTCGTCAACCAGGCGCACTGGGGTCCGATTGTCTCCGACCTCGTTGGTCACGTGCCCAAGCCGGTCACGCGGACAGAGGGCGCCTGTGCTTCCAGCGCCTTAGCCTTCCGGGAAGGGGTTTTCGCCATCGCTTCGGGCTTTTACGATATTGTTCTGGTGGGCGGCCTGGAACAGATGTCTAAGCGCACGACCGAGGAAATTGCCGAGGGGCTGGCCATGGCCGCCAGCCCGTATGAAGTAGCCTGCGGATTCACCTTCCCCGGGGTTTTCGGAGCCATGGCCACTGCTTATTTTGCCAAATATGGGGTCGACCGCGAGGCCCTGTTTAACGTAACCATTAAAAGCCACAACAACGCTCCCCTGAATCCAAAGGCCCAGTTTCCCATGACCATCCGGGACTTCATGAAGGCCAGGATCGAACGGTGCCGCAAAAAAGGGGAACCCGTGCCCGAGTGGAAGGATGAAAAGGAGTTTCTCCGGGACCCGGCGGTGAATCCTCCCGTGGCCTGGCCCATGCACCTCTTTGATTGCTGCCCCATTAGCGACGGAGCGTCTTGCTTGCTATTGGTTGCGGAAGATATTGCCAGAAACTTCACCGATAACCCGGTCTATGTGGCTGGCATCGGCCAGGGGAGTGGGTACAGCCTGCACGCTAAAGCCGACTTGACGACCTATGAAGCATCCCGCGCTGCGGCCAAGGAGGCTTATGATATGTCGGGCTTGGCGCCCAAGGATGTTCAATTTGCCGAAGTCCATGATTGCTTTTCCATTGCCGAAATCGTTCACCTCGAGGATCTCGGTTTCTTCAAGCCCGGCGAGGGGCATAAGGCAGTGGCTGATGGCCAGACCCGGCTTGATGGGCCAAAACCCATCAACACCTCCGGAGGGCTTAAAACCAAGGGCCATCCCGTTGGCGCTACCGGCGTAGCCCAACTCTATGAGGTGTGGGTCCAGCTGCGGGGGAAAGCCGGGAAGAGACAGGTTCCCAATCCCAATTTGAGGATTGGGGGCGCCCACAACTTAGGGGGCACCGGGGGCACCTGCACGTTTACCATTCTGGAAAGGAGGTAGCCCAATGAACGACAAGCCTTTCAGCGATACCTCGTACGAACAGTTTCTCAACGAATGGAAGATCATGGGCTCTAAGTGCAAGAAGTGCGGCGCTTTGGCCTTGCCACCCCGCCCCATCTGCGTGTCCTGTTTCGGCAGCGAGATGGAATGGGTGCAGTTTAAAGGAAATGGAAAGCTGGCGGCTTTCACCGGCATTGTCGTTGCCCCGCCGCTCATGGCCAAGGAAGGCTTTGGCCGGAACAACCCTTATATTGTTGGGGTTGTAGAGCTCGAGGAGGGAGTGAAGACCGTAGCCCGAATCGTCGGAGTGGATGCCAAAAAACCCGAACAGATCAAAGTGGGGATATTTCTTAAAGCGGAGTTTATTTCCAAGGGCGAAGGGCCCAGTAGACAAACAGCCCTAACTTTTAAGCCGTGAATAAAACAAGTGAAGATCATCTTCTATCTAATTGAAAAGAAAAACAATAGAGCTTCTTGCAAAAGTCCGTAATTTACCCTTCGACAGGCTCAGGGTGAACGGGCTTATGTTGAAATTATTTAGTTTTTCCGTTCGTGGTGAGCTTGTCGAACCACAAAAAAATACTTTTGCAAGAGGCTCGATATATTTAAAAAAAGGAATACGGATCCCATGCCCCGGCAAGAGGGCATCCGGCTCGCCAAAAAAGGCAGTGTTTCCTCTTGGCCCAATGCGGGCTTCTGCCTTTTTCAGGTAGTCCATCTCTTTCCCCCCCGCGTCTCTTTGCGGAAACGGAGTGGGGTGGTTATGGGAAGGCAAATCCCAGCCGTTTTTGTCTTCGCCGGATGCCCTCTTGCCGGGGCAACGTCAAAGCTGGTCTGAACTACCAAATAAATGAGAGATGATCCACAAATTAAGAAGAAGGCAAGGAAAGAATATACTCCAGCCTTGACACGGAGACCATTTTTATTTATCGTTTTTGAATGCTATGCGCGGCAAGTTGAATACATTACTCCAAGGAGGTTGTTATGTTTTACGAGGTAGAAGTTCCTGTTTCAAAGCCGGGCCAGAAGCAAATTTCCGCTTTGGTCGTCCTTAATCCCCCCGAATCCCGGCGGCTTTTAGCCAAAGCCACAGTCGCCTTGCCCGAGGTGAAAAATGCCTGGGAAAACGGGATGATCATCATCGGCCGGGGGATCACCAACGCCTACGTAACGGAAGAGCTTTTCGGGATTTCCTTGGAGCCCAAGGCGGGGCAGACAGTGGGCTTGATCAGTAAAGGTTTCGCCAACTCCAATGCCGGCCAGCCTCCCACCACCTGGCATGTGATCAAGAAAGGGAAAGTGGTAGAAGGAGCGGACTCGAATGTTGAAATCCTAAATTTCGGGCCGGAGGATGTCTTTATTAAGGGAGGGAATGCCATTGACCAACAGGGAAATGCTGGAGTGTACGCTTCCGGTATGAAAGGGGGTACCATCGGCATGTGCTGGCCGATTGTTACGGCCCGGGGCTCTCATCTGATTCAGCCGATCGGGCTCGAGAAGCTTATCCCTTCTGTCCTGGAAGCTTCGAAGCATACGGGGATTTACCACTTCAAATACAGCATGGGCCTGCCGGGGAGGATTATCCCGGTAACCTCGAGCAAGGTGGTCACGGAAATCCAGGCTTTCGCCCTCCTAACTGGTGTTAAAGCCTGCCATGTCGCCTCGGGAGGTGTGGGCGGATCCGAGGGGGCCGTCGTTCTCAGCCTGGAAGGAGATGAGGAGAAAGTCAAAAAGGCCTTTGATTTGGCCAAATCCATAAAAGGAGAACCGGCGGTGACTTTGCCCGATAAATACAAATTAAGTTCACCGGCCGATTACCAGTACGATGCCATGGCTCAACTCGCTACGTTGGGAGGATTCTGAAAACAGATGTAAGGCCAAAGGCGTTAAGGGTCTGTTAAGTAATAAAGTGTATAAAATCCGCTCGTGGTGAGCCTGTCGAACCATGAGCGATCATCCTTCGACATGCCTGTCATGAGCGAACCGTTCGCCCTTCGACAAGCTCAGGACGAACGGTGAGTCGAAGGGCTCAAAATGAACGATGTGTCATTCGCATATTGTACATGTTATTCTTGAACAGGCCCTTAGGAGATAAGAAATGGGCAATGACCCAATGACCAAATGACTATGCGACTATATGACTAATTCTCTAAAATTCTTTTTCGAGCCGAAAAGCGTGGCCGTCATAGGGGCATCGGGTACTCCGGGAAAGGCCGGGAACGAGATTCTGGTGAACCTGGTAGCCAACGGCTATCCCGGGAGAATTTTCCCGATCAATCCGAGCGGGGAAGAGATCATGGGATTCCCCTCCTACCGCTCGGTAAAAGAGATCCCCGAGCCCGTTGACCTGGCAGTTTTCATCGTGCCAGCGGAAAAGACTTTGGGACCGCTAAAAGAATGTGCCGCAAAGAAAATCCCGGCGGCGGTGATCGCTTCGGGAGGATATGCCGAAGTGGACCAGCAGGGGGCCAAGTTGCAGGAAGAGATTTTGAGGGTGGCCCGATCATCGGGGATGAGGATCATCGGTCCCAATACCAGCGGCCTGACCAGCACCCCGGCCTCCCTGACCACCACCTTCTTCCCCCTGGGAAAGGTTCGCCGCGGGCCGATCAGTTACATCGCCCAAACCGGCAACTTTGCCACCCACACCATGAAGTGGATCCTGACCGGAGAAAACTTCGGCGTGGCCCGGGTGGCGGGTTTAGGGAACAAGATCGACGTGGAAGACGCGGAAGTCCTGGAATATTTAGGACAGGACCCGGAGACAAAGGCTATTTTAATGTATGTCGAAGGGTTCCGTCAGGCTCGCCGTTTTTGCGAAGTGGCCCGGGAGGTTACCAGGAAGAAGCCAGTGGTCATTCTCAAAGGAGGGAGGACAAAGGCCGGGGCCGAGAGGGCTTTCTCCCACACCGCTTCCCTGGCCGGGGATGATGCGGTTTGGGATGCGGCCTTCAGACAGGCGGGCATTGCCCGGGTGCGCAGATACTTTGACCTGATCAACGTAGCCAAGGGGATTGCCATGCAACCCTTGCCCCGGGGGAGGCGCGTTTCTTCGCTGGCCCCCTCGGGAGCCCTGGGCGTGGTCGTGGCCGACGCCTGCGAATCCATGCGTTTGAAAATGGCCAGCCACTCGGAAAAGACGCTCAAAAAGCTTCGGGATATAAGCGCTTCCTGGGTAACCATATCCAACCCGGTGGACATGTCGGCCATCACTCCGATTGCCGGCCGGGTGGAAGGGTACAGAGCAGTTGTGGAAACCCTTCTGCAGGACGAGGGCGTGGACGCGGTTGTCCCGATTCTTCTTGCTTCTCCGGACGTTCCGGCGGAAAAATACAATTTCCTGCCGGAACTTTCCTCCCGCTATCCCGAAAAGCCGATTTACGCGAGCTTCACGGGGGACAAACAACGTTATGAACAAGCCAAAGCTTTCTTAGAGCAGCATTCCATCCCGGTCTTTGTCCCCCTCGAAGATGTCTTCGAAACCCTCGAAGTTTTATGCCGCTGCCGGGAAGCTCTGAACAGAGGGTGATCGATCTTTTTTAGACGCAGAT
>CAZIDC010000257.1:0-4920 GCA_964537885.1 uncultured Syntrophaceae bacterium
TATTGTATAGGAAATTCCTTTTTTATCCTTCCCCCTCACCCCCGCCTTCTCCCCCGCAAACGGGGGAGAGGGGAAGGGTGAGAGGGCTTAACTTGTATCCCAGGTTCCTTGCACCTAAGCCAATAGCTAATTGCTATAGGCTAATAGTAAAATTTGCTCCGCAAATTTTCTGGCGGAGGGAGTAGGATTCGAACCCACGTCCCCTTTCGGGGAAACGGTTTTCAAGACCGCCGCCATCGACCACTCGGCCATCCCTCCCGGGATTCGCCTAAAGGCGAATCACCATCAGCAATTGGCGGTTAGCTTTTAGCCACAACTAAAGACGCTATGCGCCATGCACTTGGCGTCTTTCGATCCTTGCGACGCCGCCCATATACGACCGCAGGGCCTCGGGGACGATTACGCTTCCGTCTTCCTCCTGATAGTTTTCCAGGATGGCGACCAGCGTCCGCCCGATGGCCAGGCCCGATCCGTTGAGGGTATGGACAAACTCCGTCCCCTTCTTGCCCTTGGGCCGGTAGCGGATGTTCGCCCGCCGGGCCTGGAAGTCTTCAAAATTGCTGCACGAGGAAATCTCTTTGTAAGTCGCCTGCCCCGGCAGCCAAACCTCCAGATCATAAGTTTTAGCAGCCGAAAAACCCAGGTCTCCCGTGCACAGCAAGATGACCCGGTAAGGAAGACCAAGCCGCTGCAGGATCTCCTCAGCATCCCGGGTCAATTTTTCCAGCTCGTCGTACGAGGTCTCCGGTGTAGTAAATTTCACCAGCTCCACTTTGTTGAATTGATGCTGGCGAATCAGTCCCCGGGTATCCTTTCCGTAAGATCCCGCTTCCTTGCGGAAGCACGGAGTGTAAGCCGTGTAGGAAAGGGGAAGGTCATCCTCGGCCAGGATCTCATCCTGGTGAATGTTGGTAACCGGCACTTCAGCCGTCGGGATCAGGAAATAATCCGGGTCGCTGAGTTTGAATAAGTCCTCTTCAAATTTGGGAAGCTGCCCGGTCCCGGTCATTGTTTTCCTATTCACTAAAAAGGGTGGAAGAACCTCACGGTATCCATGAAGCCCGGTATGCAGGTCCAACATGAAATTCATCAGCGCCCTTTCCATCCGGGCCCCCAAGTCTTTATACAGGGTGAACCGGGCCCCCGTGATCTTCGCTCCCCGGTCGAAATCCAGAATGTTCAGCGCCTCCCCGATCTCCCAGTGAGGCTTGGGTGTGAACGGAAACTCAGGAACATGGCCCCATCGGCGCACTTCCAGATTCTCGGCCTCCCCCTCCCCTCTGACCACGCTCTCGTGGGGGATGTTGGGAATCAACATCATAAGACCGCGGAGGGCCTCTTCCTTTTCTCCCAGGCCGGTTTCCAATTCCTTGATCCTGGCGGACACATCCTTCATCTGGGTGATCTCTTGGGCGGCCTCCTCTTTTTTCTTTTTCATTTCCGCGATCAGGTCGGAGACCTGATTTCGCTTGGCCCGGAGAGATTCGGATTCCTGCAATATATTCCGGCGCTCAGAATCTAATCGGGCGAAGAGGTTCCAGTCAACCGTTTGGCCCCGCCACCCGACTTTCTCCTTTACTTCTTCCAGATGTTCTCTAACGAATTTTTGGTCCAGCAAAAAGTTTTTCCCTTAGAAGGATTAAGTAATAGTGATTAAATTATCATTTCATTGGCGAAGAGTCAACTTCGTTATAACTCCTTGCCACATTCCACTGGCATTCTTGCGGTATTCGAGTCGGTTCCAACATCGTCCGCCCCCCGACCCAGGCCTCGACCTTACATCCTGGGTTGACGTAAGCGCAGGGGTGATACGCGGTTCATCTGCGGGTAGAAGACGTTTTTCTTTTCCAGAGATAATATCCCAGGCCGGTCAATCCCGCCAGTACCGCTCCCAACTGGATCAAAAGATCGATGCGGCTAAAGACCGCGGACAGCCAATCAAGGTGAGTGCTAAAATAATAACCCAGGGATAGGAGGATGGGGATGATGATTATCGCGCCCAGGGCATCCAGGAACAGAAACTTGCCCGGCTTCATTCCCATGGTGCCGGCGGCCAGGAAAGCAGCGACCCGAAAACCCGTGATGAACCGGGCGATGAAGACGGTCTTGCTCCCGTGGTCCCGGAAAAATTGTCTGGCCCTCTCCAGGCGATCTTCGGATAAGATTTTACGCATATGCCGGTGGGTGATGATGCCATGACCCCATTTCCTCCCGATGGAATACATGGCGATATCCCCGGTCAAAACCCCGACGAAAAGGATGCCCAGCGTGGGGTACAAGCGGATGATCCCCAACTGGATCAAAAATCCGCTGGCGAGCATGGTAACCTCTTCGGGAATGGGCAGGCCCAAGCCGCATAAAAAGAGGATCAGGAAGAGCCCTGCATAAATGATTTGCTCAGAATAGCTGAGAAGAAAGATGACAAAGTCAGGCAAGGGTCCTCTAACTCCTGCTTTACTCAGCCTTTGGCGAGGGGGGAGGTTCCGGATTCCTGGGCTTTTTCTTCTGTTTCAGGGCTTTCCTCCCGGGGGGTTAGGGTTTCAATATCATCTTTTAAAGCCTTTACCCGCTTCCCCAGTTCTCTGGCCTTGGCCCGAAGCTTCCATCTTTCTCCCCAGCCGACCGAGAACCCTACGACTATCCCCGCCAGGAGAGAAGTCAGGATTAAAAGATAGAGAGGAAATGACTCCGTACTCCATCCGAAAAAATAGCGGAGAAAGACTTCCTGGCGATTCATCGCGCAAAAAGTCGCCCCGAGGATGATTAGGAGAATGATGAAAATAATTTTTACCAAATAAGCACCCCTGAGATTATGCCCATCAGAACCGTGTAAGGCAATGTTATCCAGCCGTTTAGAAAGATAGCAAGAGTTTCAAGGAGATGTCAACCCTTTTTCTTCCACTTATTCCGTTGATTTTTATACAGCCTTTATGTTATATAAAAAAATCCATTTGCCGTAGGGAAGAGATAACCAGTCCGCGGGGATGAAAAAACAAGCTCCCGCCCGGGGATCATTCGTTGAAGTATTATATCCTAAAGCGACTTTTCCATTCTATTTTTGTCCTTGTCGGAATTTCCTTGGTGGTCTTTATCATTCTCCATCTAACCGGCGACCCGGCCGCCCTCTTGATGCCCATGGATGCCACTCCCGAGCAGGTCGCTCAATTCCGCAAAGAGATGGGTTTCACCGATCCCCTGGTTGTCCAATACTGGCGTTTTTTTAAGGGCACTCTCCATGGGGATTTTGGTCTTTCCTTTCGCCACAGCCAGCCCGCTTTGGATCTGGTTCTGGAACGGATGCCCGCTACCATCCAATTAACCATAGCAGCAATGATTATCGCTATGATTATAGCCGTGCCCGTAGGGATCATATCCGCCATCCGGCGGAACTCCATCCTGGATCATATCGGGATGACCGGCGCCCTCCTCGGCCAATCCACCCCTGTTTTCTGGCTCGGGATCATGCTCATCCTGGTCTTTTCGGTCACCATCCAATGGTTTCCTTCTTCCGGCCGGGGGACGATTGGACACTTAGTCCTTCCCGCCGTTACCCTCGGCATGTTCAGCATGGCCCGGACGGCGCGCATGATGCGCTCCAGCATGCTTGAGGTTCTTGGGCAGGAATACATGAAAACCGCCAAGGCCAAAGGACTGAGTCCCAGAATGGTTATCCTGAAGCATGCCCTGAAGAATGCTTTAATTCCCGTGGTAACGATCGTGGGAATGGAACTGGGAAACCTCCTTGGGGGAGCGGTGATCACGGAGACCATCTTTGCCTGGCCGGGGGTTGGGCGGCTGGCTGTCCAGGCCATCTACAACCGGGACTACCCTGTCGTGCAGGCGGCAGTCTTCCTCCTGGCGGCGATCTTCGTCCTCGTCAATCTGGCAGTTGATATTCTCTATACCTACCTGGATCCCCGGGTAAAGCTGGGATGAAAGAATAGATCATGGATTTTCTGGAGAATGCCGCCAAAACTTTCGACTTCGCGGGAGAGGATCGAAGAGTCACCCGAGGGCAGAAAGTCCTGCGCAAGCTGCTGGAAAACAAAGGTGCCGTTTTTGGCCTGATCATGGTTTTGGCTGTTATTTTTTCAGCTATTCTCGCTCCCTTGATTTCCCCCCATGACCCCATCCTCCAGGACGTGGAAAAACGGCTTCTTCCTCCCTTGGGCCAGGAAGGGGCCGACCCTAATTACCTTTTAGGGACTGACCACTTAGGGCGGGATATCGTCAGCCGCTTGATCTACGGCGCAAGAATTTCCCTCGTGGTCAGCACCTCGGCCGTGGCCTTCTCCGCCATTCTTGGGACGATCATCGGCCTGCTCTCGGGGTTTTACGGGGGAAAGTTGGACAGTATCTTTATGCGCCTGGCTGATGTTCAGTTGGCTTTTCCTTTTATTCTCCTGGCCATCGCCATCATCGCCGTCCTGGGCCCCAGCCTCCAAAACATTATCATCGTCCTGAGCATAACGGGGTGGGTCATTTACGCCCGGGTGGTGCGCGCTGAAGTCCTGTCCCTGCGGGAGAAGGAGTACATAACCGCGGTGAAAGCGCTGGGCGGGTCCAACGGAAGGATCATCTTTAAACATCTTTTCCCGAACGTCATTCCACCGTGCATCGTCATCATTACCCTGGAAATGGCCCGTATGATCATCATGGAAGCGGCCCTCAGCTTTTTAGGGCTGGGGATTCAACCACCCACTCCAACCTGGGGGGGAATGCTGGCCGATGGCCGGGTGTATCTGGTAACATCCTGGTGGTTGGCCACTTTTCCGGGGGTGGCGATTATGCTGGTGGTATTGGGGATCAACCTACTGGGGAATTGGCTGCGGGATATCCTGGACCCGCGGTTGACGCAACTGTAAAAACCGGGAGTAGTGAGTAGGGAGTTGGGAGTTGTAAAAAACCTTAGACAGAGGT
>CAZIDC010000258.1:0-4887 GCA_964537885.1 uncultured Syntrophaceae bacterium
CTCTCAAGGTGGTTTAAAGAGAGAACTTTGGACATCTCCATAACTTTGGTCGGCCTCGTTGTAATAACTTTGGCCACCGGTTATGTTCATTTTCTTGCTCCGCCAAGCTGGGAGCGGCATTCCAAAGTTGTGACCATTCAGGCCGGGACGAGTTTCCAGGAAATTTCGCGCATCCTGGATGAGAATGGAATCATTCGGGATCGGTGGAGCTTTTATTTGCTGGCCCGCCTTGAAGAGGCCATTCCCAAGGTGAAAGCCGGGGAGTATGAAATTAGCACCGGAATGACCCCGCGCGCGGTTCTGGCGAAGCTGACCAGTGGAGATGTCATTCAATATCCCATAACAATCCCAGAGGGTTATGATTTGTTCCAGATCGGGGATGCCTTGGAACAAGCCCGGGTTTGCAACAAGAAATTTTTTTTGGGAAAAGCGAAGGATCCCGTTTTTGTTGCCTCATTGGGGTTGGACGGGGATAGCTTGGAGGGCTATCTTTTCCCGGATACCTACAATTTCCCCAAAGGGTTCGGTGAAGAGATTGTCATCCGCCAGATGGTCGCCCGTTTCAAAGCCGTCTATGCCTCACTGGCCAAACGCGCGGCAGAGCTGGGGTTGAGCCGGAAAGATGTTGTGATCCTGGCCTCGATGGTCGAGAAAGAAGCTATGGACGATCAAGAAAGGAGGCTCATCTCGGCGGTTTTTCACAACCGTCTCCAGCGGGGGATGGCCTTGCAGAGCGATCCCACCGCGGTCTACGGCCTCAAATCGGAAAATCTTAGGAGTGAAAGGATCACCAAACAGGATCTTCTCAGAAAATCCCCCTATAATACTTATCAAATCAACGGCCTCCCCAAAGGACCCATTGCCAATCCCGGTTGGAAGTCCCTCCAGGCGGTCCTGTACCCAGCGGATGTAAATTTCCTTTATTTTGTATCCAGAAATGACGGCACGCATTTTTTTTCCACTACCCTGCAAGAACATAACCGGGCGGTTACCAAATACCAGCGCAAGTCCAGGAAAAATTCAAAGCCGGAAATACTAGAAGAATCAGGCAGCCAACCCCCGATTACCGGCTAAAACGAGGTTCATAAAGGTGCTTGACCAGGGGCCCCGTTTCCCTCTTTCATCCCGGCTGAAAGAAAAAATCAAAAACAGTTAAATTTTCCTTGACAACCTTTCGAAAAAACTTTATATTGGCCAAAAAGTGGGAAAAAGTGGATAATAGTGGTTAATTGGAGAAAATAAGGGCATGTTCCGGGGCAGATTTGAGCATATCATAGATTCCAAAGGGCGGGTTTCCATTCCAGCCAAATTTCGGGAATTAATCGTAGAAAAATATGATGACCGGTTGATCCTTACCAATTTTGACCGGTGTTTAGTGGCCTATCCTTATGAAGAGTGGAAAGTTTTAGAAGAAAGAGTAAGCTCCCTTTCCATGGTTAAGAAGGAAGTGAAATCTTTTCAGCGGTTCTTTATTTCAGGGGCCACGGAATGCCCCATCGATAAATTGGGACGGATCTTGATTCCTCCCACCCTGCGCGACCATGCTCAACTGGAAAAAAGTGTCGTTTTCGCCGGCATGTTGAAGAAGTTTGAGATATGGAGCAAAGAGCGGTGGATCGAGGAGATCAAACGCTCGCAAGAGGATTTTGAAGGGACGGGCGCAACCTTAGCCGAATTAGGGCTTTAAAAATAGATGGAGAAAACCCGCCACCTTCCGGTTTTGCTCAAGGAGGTTATTGAATATTTAGATTGCCGGCCGGGGCGGATCTATGTAGATGGAACTGTAGGCAATGGGGGGCATGCCCGGGCCATTCTGGAAAAGAGCGCACCCACAGGAAAGTTGATCGGGTTGGATTGGGACGAAGAGGCCATCCGGCGCGCGCAAGAAAATTTGTCGGCTTTCGGGGGCCGGGTCAATCTATTCAAAAAAAATTTTAAAGATATTAAGGCGGTCCTCAAATCCATCTCGCTGGAAAGGGTGGACGGCATCTTATTAGATCTGGGGGTTTCCACCGAACAGTTAGAGGACCCCAAGAGGGGTTTTAGCTTCCGCTGGGACGGTCCTTTGGACATGCGTATGAGTCAAGAGACGAAGACGACGGCTCAAGACTTTTTGCAAAAATGCTCTGAATCTGAGCTCCGCGAAATTTTCTGGAAATATGGGGAAGAACGATGGGCCAAGCGGATCTCCAGAGCGATCGTACGCCAGCGCCAGTCCCGGCCCATCCGGACAACCCGGGAGCTCGCCGGGGTAATTGAAAAATCCGTTCCCCGGCATCGGGAGAAAATCCATTCGGCAACCCGCACTTTTCAAGCATTGCGCATTTCTGTGAACGAAGAACTGAGCAACCTCGAAGCTTTTTTAGGGCAGTGCGAAGACCTCCTGAATCCCGGAGGCAGACTGAACGTCATTTCCTTTCATTCCCTGGAGGACCGCATCGTCAAGAATTATTTCCGGCAGTGGGCTAAAGGCGAGAAGGATCATTTCCCCCTGTTTCGCCTTCTAACCCCCAAACCTGTAGGGGCGTCTCCAGAAGAGGTTTTAGCGAATCCGAAAGCTCGCAGCGCCAAATTAAGGGCCGCAGAAAGGCTTTCCAAGAACAGCAAAGGGGGTTGAAATGGCGGAAGCAATCTATAAACCCATAGCGGTCAGCGACGTGGAACAGGCGAAAGAGGCGGTTTCTTCGCCCGAAGGCGTAAACCGCAATTTGGTCTTCGTGGCCTTAGTCGTCGCCGTAATATTCCTCGTTTGCTCTCTTTTCTATGTTTGGGCCCACCACCAGGTGATTTCCCTCGGGTACGAAATCTCCAAAGCGAGCCAGGATGAACAACTGCTCCTCCAGGAGAATAAAAAGTTGCGGCTGGAATTGGCCGCGCTAAAGTCGCCCAGCCGGATTGAGTCCCTTGCCTTGAAAAAGTTGGGCTTCAGAAACCCCGAAAAGGAACAACTGATCATCGTGCGATGAAGCCGCTTCCCCAGACATGGCTTCGATTCCGGATCACCCTCCTTTTTTGCCTTTTTTCTTTTCTTTTCTTGGTCGTTTTTATACGGGCCTACCAGCTTCAAGTTTCCCATAGCCAGAAACTCGCGGGTCTGGCCGAACGGCAGTATCAAAGGATCGTTTCGTTAGTACCCAAACGGGGAATCATCTATGATCGCCAGAAAAAGGAGATGGCCATCAGCATGGAGATGGATTCTGTTTTCGTCCAGCCGGCGAAGGTGGCCGACCGAAAGGAAGCGGCGCAAAAAATTGCTCCCCTTCTCGGCAAACGCCCCGAGATGATCTTGAAAAAAATGAAAGAGGAGAAACCCTTCATCTGGCTGGAAAGGGGAATCCTCCCGGCACAGCGGGCGGCGATTGAAAAGCTTGATTTGGAGGGGGTTGATTTCTTGAAAGAAGCCAGGAGATTCTACCCCCAGGGGGAAGTCGGAGCCCAGGTAATCGGCTTTGCGGGTCTGGATTCCCAGGGGCTGGAGGGAGTGGAACTGGGATATGATGAATTATTACGGGGAGAGCCGGGTTACATTCTCATTTCCAAGGATGGACTCGGCCGGACGATCATTCCGGGGGACCCGGGGGTCCAGCGATCCGAAGAGGGTTGCGAAATCATTTTGACCATCGACCGGAATATCCAGTATATCGCGGAAAAGGAATTAAAAAAAGCCGTCCAGACCTGCTCGGCCAAAGGGGGAATGGTTGTAGTCATGAATCCCAAGACAGGGGAAATTTTAGCCATGGCAGCTCAGCCATCCTTCGATCCCAATCGGTTTGCGGCGTTCCCGGCGCAGGCCCTTAAAAATCGGGTCCTGACGGACACCTTCGAACCCGGTTCCACTTTCAAACTCTTTCTCCTGGCCGCGGCCCTGGAAGAACGGGCCGTGGGGCTGAATGATGTCTTCTTTTGCGAGAATGGCACTTTTACGGTTGGGGGAAAAATCATTCACGACGTGCATAAATACGGTTGGCTTTCCGTGGGAGAAATCATCAAAGTTTCGAGCAATATCGGGGCCAGCAAAGTGGGGCGGAAGCTGGGCAAAGGGAAACTCCACCGCACCCTGAAAAACTTTGGGTTCGGGCATAAAACGGGCATTGACCTTCCCGGAGAGGTCCCCGGCTTTCTTCCCGCGCCCCAGTATTGGTCGGAGGTGGGGCTGGCGAACATCAGTTTTGGCCAGGGAGTTTCCGTCACCGCGCTGCAGTTGACCACAGCTCTGGCCGCAGTTGCCAACGGCGGGGTGATGATGAGGCCTTTTATCGTGAAGTCCGTCCAGGAAAGGGGGGGAAATGTGCTCAAAGAAAACCAACCGAAAGTATCGCGGCGGGTGATCTCTCAAGAAACGGCTAAAAGCATAGGCACGATCCTCAAGACCGTAACCGAGGAAGGGGGAACGGGAAAAGCGGCGAAACTCTTGGGGTATGAGACGGCGGGCAAGACAGGGACTGCGCAAAAGGCTTTGACTACAGGCCGGGGTTACTCCGATAAGCGGATGGG
This sequence comes from uncultured Syntrophaceae bacterium, assembly GCA_964537885.1. Taxonomy (GTDB): domain Bacteria; phylum Desulfobacterota; class SM23-61; order SM23-61; family SM23-61; genus CAZIDC01. The sequence continues at coordinate 4,495 of CAZIDC010000258.1, forward strand.
TTCTTTTATCGGTTTTGCTCCCGCAGATAATCCTCAGGTGGTGATTACGCTGATTATGGATGAGCCTCAAGGAATCAAGTATGGGGGGGTGGTTGCCGCCCCGGCATTCAAGGCCATCGGCGAGCAAGTTTTACCCTACATGGGGATTTATCCCAAAGGGGTCACCTATCTCGTTCAAGAGGTTTCTCGTGATCTTTCTCCCCCCCCACCATCCGGGGATGATTCCAAGACGGAACCCTCCCCTGTTCCGAGCAAGGGAAGCGAAATCTTAGAGGAACCGGGGGTCATGCCCGATTTCTCAGGAAAATCAATCCGCCAGGTAATCCAGATCTCCAAGAAACTGGGTCTAAATTTAAGGCTTGAAGGAAGCGGAAGGGCGGTGGCCCAAACCCC
>CAZIDC010000259.1:0-4862 GCA_964537885.1 uncultured Syntrophaceae bacterium
ATTTCGAGTTTGTTATTACCTATTCCGTTCCTTGAAACACCCTCCCCAAACTGCCCGGTGCGGCCAACCGGCGGGCGCCGCCCCAGATGGCCAGAACTCCCAGGCTCAAAAGGTAAGGAAGCATGTCCAGGATAAATGGGGAAATCGGCACCCCGAGAGCCTGCATTTGGAGCTGCAGGGCAATGGCCCCCCCGAACAGCAGCGATCCGGCAATAGCCCGCAAGGGATGCCACTTAGAAAAGATGACTAAGGCAACGGCAATAAATCCCCTCCCGGCAGTCATCCATTCGGCCCAGGTTTTAGCCAGAGCAATGGATAGGTGCGCTCCGGCAATGCCGCCCAGCACCCCCGCCATGAAGAGAGCCTGGTACTGGAGGAGGTAGGGATTCTTGCCGGCGGCGAAGGCAGCCGTGGGATTTTCCCCCACCACTCGCAAGCTCAAACCCCAGCGGGTTGAAAATAGGACCCACCACACCATTACGGCTATGGGTCCAGCCAGATAAACTAATATATCATAGTTGAAAAACATGGGGCCTACAACTGGAAGGTCGAAAAGGACGGGGATCCGGATTTCATCCAGCCCCTGGATCCGGCTCCCGACGTAGGAAGCCCCGAGAAGGGCGCTTAAGCCCACACCGCAGAACATCAAAGCCAGTCCGCTGGCTAACTGGTTGGCCCGGCGGGTAATGACTAAGAACCCGAAGAGCAGGTTAAACAGCCCGCCGGCCAGGCCGGCGGCGAGGACCCCCAGCGCAGCATTGCCCGTGTGGACCGTGGCGGCAAAACCCACCACGGCTCCCATGAGCATGACCCCTTCCAGGCCGAGGTTGACAATTCCGGCCCGTTCGTCGATGACCTCGGCCAAAGTTGCATAAAGCAGCGGGGTTCCGGAATGGATGGACCCCACAAGGAGCCCGCTGATAATCGAATCGATCACCTTCCTCCTCCCTTCCGGGCCAGGATGACAAAGAGAATAATAGCCATCAGGATATTCACCACCGAGCCCGGGATCCGGAGAGTCATCTGGAGGATGTCCCCCCCGGCGGTAATGATGGCCAGGAGAAAGGCAGCCGCTGCGATCCCCACCGAGTTTCCCCGGGCCATCCAGCTAATCAAAAAACCGATGTACCCATAACCGGGGGAAAGGCTCGGGCGGAGCTGGCCGTGGATGGCCGACACCTCGCTCATCCCCGCCAGTCCGGCGATTCCTCCGCCGATGAACATGAGAACAGTAATATACCGGCCGATGGGAAGGCCATTGCGCCTGGCCGCGTCGGCATTGGCGCCGATGGCCCGCATTTCCAGACCCCAGCGGGTACGGGAAAGCATAAAGTAGAATAGGACCAAGATGACTGCCGAATACAGCAATCCCAGATGAACCCGCGTGCCGAAAAAAACAGGCAGGATGGCCGCGTCCGGGAAGGGGGCGCTTTGGGGATAGTTGGCGCTCTCCGGATCCTTCCAGGGGCCGAAGACAAAAAAGCTAACGAGAAGGATGGCCACATAGTTCAAAAGAAGGGTGGAGATGGTTTCACTGACCCAGCCCCTGGCCCGCAGAATCCCGGAAATTAGCGCCCAGAGCCCGCCCCCGAGAAATCCGAGAATCGAGATCCAGGGAATGAGAAGCCAGGCCGGGAGGGAAGAAAAGTTCAGCGCTCCCCAGGTAGCCAACAGGGCTCCTATATGGAGTTGTCCCTCCCCTCCCACGTTGATAAGCCAGATCCTGGCGGGCAAAGCAACGGCTACCGCCGTAAGGGTAAGGGGGATCATCCTTACCAGTACCTCAGAGAAGCCATAGGCGCTGCCGAGGGTGCTGGAAAAGATGTCCCCATAGGCCCGGATGGGATTTTTGCCGAAAATTAGCAGCATAAGGGCAAAGGCCATGAGGGCGATGATGAAAAGGCCGACAAAGCGGACCCCATCGGCCAGCCATCCATCTTGCAGCTTCCGAGTACGGCTTATAAGATTATCCTTATCGCCCATCTAATCCCTGCGAACCGGTCATCAGGTGCCCCACCTCGTTCATGGTGACCTCCTGGGGCGTGCTCGTCCTGACGATCCTCCCCCGGAAAAGAACTACCAGGCGGTCGCTCATGGCCAGGAGCTCCCCCAGGTCTTCCGAAATCAACAAAACCCCTGCCCCGGCATCCCGGGAGGCTGTCAGTAGCTCCCGCGCGGCCGCTGCGCTGCGGACGTCCAGGCCACGGGTGGGGTAGAAGGCAATGATCAGTTTGGGGTTGTGAGCCATCTCCCGGGCCAGGATCATGCGCTGCACGTTCCCTCCGGAAAGAGTTGCCAGGGGAACGAAAAACGACGGAATGGTAAAACCGAGACGGCGGAGAGATTGGCCAAGGTCGGCCCGAACCGCCGCCCAGTCCACGGAAAGCCCTCCCCGGCGGGAGTAAAGCCGCGTGTTGGCCATGGCCATGTTTTCCTGAACGGTCAGCCAGGGGAAGGCGGCCATGGACAAGGGATCTTCCGGAATGAAAGCCACCCCACTTTCCCGAACCTGAAAAACTGACCAATGAGTTGCATCCCGGCCCAGGAGATGCTTGGTCCCTTGGGAAATTTTTTCGAGCCCTAAGACCACATCCCCCAGATCCTTCTGTCCGTTCCCCGAAACCCCGGCGACTCCGATCATTTCTCCAGGCCGAATGGTTAAATCGATATTGTGAAGGCCTCCGGCTCCGCCCTCTCCTCGGGTATAAATCCCTTTCAGTTCCAGGACAGGTTGTACCCCCTGCGGGACGGTCTTACTCCGTTGGTGGGGGGCTTCCCGAATCTCTTCGCCGAACATGAGGGAAACCAACGCGCTCTCCGTTGCCCCGGAGCCGGGGAGCGTGCCGGCAACCTTGCCGCGGCGCATGACCGTGATTCGATCCGCACAGGCCAGTACCTCTTTTAATTTGTGGGTAATGAAGACGACGGCATATCCATCCCGCCGCAGGTTGGCAAAGACCTGGTATAGCCCGTCAATTTCATGGGGGGCCAGGCTCCGGGTGGGCTCGTCGAGGATCAGAATCCGGGCATCGGCCAGGAGGAGTTTCAGAACCTCCACCTTCTGTCGCTCACCCACCGAGAGCCGCCAGACCGGCGCTTGAGGGTCCACTTCAAGCCCATACCGCCGGGAAATCCCCTCGATCCGTTTCCGAATGCTCGACTTGTCCAGAATGGCGGGCAGGTCGGGCAGGAAAAGGGCGATATTCTCGGCCACGGTCAGGGCCGGGACCTGGATAAAATCCTGGAAAACCATGCCGATCCGATGCTGCCGCGCATCGTGGGGTGAGCGGATCTGAACCGGCTGGCCATTTAGTTGGATGGCCCCGGAATCCGCCCGGTAGAAGCCGTACAGAATCTTCATGAGCGTACTTTTCCCGGCTCCGTTCTCTCCCAGAAGGGAATGGACCTCGCCTCGCTGAACCTCCAGGTTGACATCATCATTGGCCAGGATGCCGGGAAATGATTTGGTAATGCCCTGGAGGGCGAGGAAGGGTACGTCCATATTCAGATCCAATTGAGCTTCAATGAACCGCCTTTGCTTGCTTCCGCTCTTTCGATTGTCAAAGTAGAGGAAGTTTGGATGTTGCAGAAAAAACAGATCATATAATGGGGTAAGGGTAAAGGCAAGAAAACTTTTTGGTACGTTATATTTTGATTTTTTGGAGAATAACAATAAGTGTCATTTTTCAACCACGGGTTACATATATATCATCCTAGCCGTAAAAACCCCATCTCTTTTTCAAGAAATGGGGTTTCATTATCTCCAAGGCCATACAACCTCCTTATTACCCGAAAGGGATAAAGGCTATGGGTTGATGGATAAATTATTTGGCGGCAGGATTATTTAACGAAAGAAATTTACCACGTTGGGGGGAAAAGTCAATTGCCAATTGTCGATTTAGTCTCAAACGACAATAATATTTGAATTGATATGGTTAATTTTGATGTCTCTTTTTTACCTTAGCCATATAGGGGCGATGCCGCTCTTTCAGATGAAAGCCAATCTGCTTCCGCGATGGTTCGGTGTGAACCATGAGCTGGCGAATGGCGCTGAAAATCGTCTGGATCTGCTTATCGTGATCTTTTAAATGCCGCTCTAACTCCTCCAGCTTGTGAGCAAGCTCCTTGTGAGATCCTAATAACTGACGCAACCTCACAAAGGCTCTCATAATCGCAACGTTTACCTGAATCGCCCTTTCGTTATTCAAGACACTTGAAAGCATCGCCACCCCTTGCTCCGTGAAAGCACTGGGCAAAACAGAGGAATGCTTTAGGGTTTGGAACCGGTCACAATTTGTGACCAGTTCTTTCTTTTCTTCCTCTGTCAATCGAAACATGAAATCCGGGGGAAAGCGTCGTTCATTTCGTTTCACCGCCTGATTTAATGCTTTAGTAGTTACCTCATAAAGATCCGCCAAGTCCCTATCTAATATAACCTTTTGGCCGCGGATCAAAAATATGATGCGTTCAATTCTTTCTTTTGGAATCATAAGATGGTCACTGACTTTTTGATTTACCGTCATTCCCTCCAGGGATTGGGGTCAAGTTTTGCAAAACAACTTTTTACCAAATAAGTCCCGGGTCAAATGGCTCGGGATTCCCTCACCAAGTTGAAATCATTACGGCTCTCTGTTCTCTGGATAATGAGAAAAAGTTCGATATTTTGAGGTCCGCATCTTTATTCTTGACAATCTTGTCTCTACCCATGAGTTTTGATTCCTAAGTCAAACCGCCTTAATCTCCTTCATAATTTTCCCCCCCCAATGCGCAAGAACGCAAAGACGGCTTCACCAAAGATCTCATTATTATCTGAGCTTCTTGCAAAAGTCCGTAATTTACCCTTCGACAGGCTCAGGGTGAAC
>CAZIDC010000260.1:0-4846 GCA_964537885.1 uncultured Syntrophaceae bacterium
CGGAAGATCCTGGTCAAGACGGGGGGCGGCAAATTCGGGCTGCTCCTGGACAAGCAGAAGATCAAGGTGGTGAAGGATAAAGTACCCAGGCCGGACTTAGTCCTGGTAGTGGAGGACCCGGCGCACCTCATGGGATGGACCAGAGGCGACTCAATGGTCAATATGATCCGCACCGGTGCAGCCGGAATCAACAACCTCCAAGACATGGAGACCATTTTCAAATTTGACCGGCTCCACCGGTCGATCCGGAGGGATGCGGAAGAGAAGGGGAAAAAGTGAGGGAGCGGGGGGGACCTAAGGGGTCCCCTCTATAAATTCAAGTATGGCCTGGTCACGCTTTCTATTGGGCTGAAATAATATGGAATAATGATTCGTTCCTTCGAGGTCCAATCGTTTGGCGCCGGGTATCTCCCGAACCATCCGTTCGGCCACATCCACAGGGAGAACAAGGTCATCTTTGGCCAGCATTCCCTTGGTGGCGCGAAGGATTAAGGTTGGAGAGGCCACCTTATTGTAGAATTGAGTCGAATTCACCCCCCTTAAATTGATCGCCTCCTCCTCAATATGTTTTGGATGAACCCTGGACCGGACACCGCCTTCCACCTCTTCAACTTCATAGCGAAAATAGGTCTCCATAAAAGAGTTCCATGGTTGCAGAAAGGGGGCTTTTTGGAGAGGAGCAATATACGCCCCAAAAGATGGGAAAACCCGGCCCAGACGATCGAGAGAGGGTTTAATCCCCGCAAAGACCTTGGCCATCTGTTCCTCGCTGAGCTTACCTCCGCCATCGACTAAGATCAGACGATCAACTCTCTGGGGATTCTGGGCGGCAAAAACGAGGGAAATGAATGCTCCCAGGGAATGCCCCATGAGCACAGGTCGTTTTAGACCCAGATCGTCGATCAGGGACAAGACATCTTGGCAATGATGCTCGATAGAATACCCCAATGCAGGCTTATCCGAAAGTCCTCGGCCCCGAAGGTCCATGGCCATCACCCGGTGATCGGGAGCGAGAGCAGAGGCTAAGCAGTCCCAGGAGCGGCAGTTGGCCGTAAGGCCATGAAGGCAGAGGATCGGTTTTCCCTTTCCTTCCCAAACCGCCAGTTGAATATGAATCCCACACCCCTTAGCCGTTATCATTCTCGGCGTTGCCATAATGGCTTCCTCCAATCTCGTGGCCATCTTTTCCCCGCTCCTTCTTAGAAAAGATTTCTTGAGCGGTCCCGACGACCCCTTTGGGAAAGAAGTAGACGATCAAAATGAAAAGGAGTCCAAAATAAAAGAGCCAGCGCTCAGACAATCTTACCGCCAGGGGGATACCCGGAAGAAGAGCGGCGATCAAGACTTGGAGCTTCGGAAGAAAGGCACGAGTGATCATTAGGAAAGCGGATCCGAATATTCCTCCATAGACCGTCCCCATCCCTCCTACAATGACCATCAAGAGCACATCTAACATGATGGGGACACTCAAGCTCGAATCGGGGCTGACATATCGCACCCAGATGGCAAAGCATCCCCCGGTGATGGCCGCCACGCAGCTGGCAAAGGAGGAGGCGATGACCTGGAAGAGATAGGTTCGGTAGCCGAGGGCAACGGATCGTTGCTCATTGTCGCGGATGGATTGAAGGACGCGGCCCAGGGGGGAGTTGACAAAGCGGAGCATCAAAAGGAATAGGATCAACGAAACCAAAAGGATGAGGTAGTAACTGATCATTCGACCGGTCAGCTCGATCCCCAGAAACTGTCCCAGACGGAAATCGACCGCTAAAATGCCCGGGAGCTTGAAACTGATCCCATCTTCCCCTCCGGTGAGAAATCTCAACTGGCTTGAGAGAATGAAGGTGAACTCCAGAAAGGCCAAGGTCACCATGGCAAAGAAGATGGCCCGGATCCGCAGGGAGAAGAATCCGATCAGGATGGAAAGAATCCCCGATAGGAGCACGGCAATGAAAAAAGCTAAGGCTAAATGACCGTAAGAGGTCCAGCCTAATTTGCCCATGAAGATGCCGACCAAATAAGAACCGATCCCAAAATACATGACATGGCCCAAAGAAACGATTCCCGTATATCCAAGGATAATGTCATAGCTGGCCACAAGGGTGGAGAAGATGATAATCTTCAAAACTACGTCGACGATCTCAAAAGAACGGAAAAGGAATGGGGTCGCCGCGAAGAAGGCCAAGAGGAGGATTCTCAAAAAGAAAAATGGATTCCGGAAGCGCGCTCCTTTCTCCTCGATGCGAAATCTTCGAACGGGATTCAATCTTTCCATCTTAGGTCCCTTCGGGAAATAACCCCGTGGGGCGGATCAGAAGGATAATGACCAAGAGCAACATGGTGATCCCCAAAGCCGCCTTGGGGACGAGATAAGCCACATAATTGTAAGAGAGCCCTACCATCAGGGCGCCAACGACCGAACCGGTTATACTTCCCAGGCCTCCAATGATCGCCACAATGAGGGCGAAGACGATCACCTCTCCCCCCATCGCGGGGTTGATGGATTTGACAAAGGTGGCCCACATCCCCCCGCCCACCGCCGCCAGGGCCGAACCGGCAGCAAAGACCCCGGTGAAATAGCGGTAGATATTATGACCCATAACCTGAACCATCTCCGGGTTCTCAACCCCGGCCCGGACGATCAGCCCCAACTTTGTTTTTTTCAGGGTGGCGTAGATTCCCAGGTAAAGGATCAAGCCGACGGCGATGGCGATCAGCGGATATTTGCCTACGACTACATCGCCAAGATCCCAGGACCCTATAAAGCTGATGGGAACGGGCATCACTTCATCATCTGGGCCCCATACGATCCGGATCAACTCTTCCAGCACAATCATCGCCCCCACCGTGATGAAGATCTGAAACAGGTGGCTTCCATATACCGGTCGGATTACGAGCCTTTCGACGACGATGCCCAGGAGGGATACAAATAGAGCGGCGGCGATGAGGGCTAAAAAAAAGATGGTCATGTTCAGAACGATTGAGTTCGAAGCCCCCCAGCCGGTCCATTTATTGATCGACGAAAACGCGGTGAACCCAATATAGCCGCCCCAGGCAAAAAGAGCTCCATGGGCCAGGTTGAGGACGCTGAGAAACCCGAAGATGAGGGAAAACCCGGAGGAGACAAGAAAGAGAAGCATGCCCATCGCCAGCCCGGAGATCGTCAGGGTGATATAGGTCTTGGGGTTGATAAACAGGATAGGCAGGAGAAAGATGGCGAAGACCATCAGCTTCGGACCCCATTGTCTCCCAAACGCATTCACCGTGTTCCTCCTAAGAATGGCTCGAAATTCCCAAATACTTTTTCTTCAATTCTTCATCGCGGACCAACTCTTCCATTTGACCCCGGTGAGCGGTCCTTCCGTCGTCGAAGAGATAGAAATCGTTTCCCAGGCGGCTGGCCATGTAGAAGTTCTGTTCCACCAGGATGATCAGGGTATGTTCTTGAAGCTTTTGCATCGCTTCGATCAAATGGTCGATAACGATCGGAGCCAGACCTTTGGAGGGTTCGTCGATCAAGAGGAGTTCGTTTTCATTGACCAGGGGGCGGGCGATGGCCAGCATCTGCTTTTGTCCACCGCTTAGAATGCCGGCCTTGGCCTTCCAGAACCTCTTAAGGTCGGGGAAAATATTGAGGATGGACTCTACCCTTTGTTGGGTTTTTTGGTCTTCTTGGAACATGGCCACACGGAAGTTTTCTTCAACCGTGAGGAGATTAAAAAGACCCCGGTCCTCCGGTACAAAACCGATTCCCAGACGAGCGATTTCATAAGATTTCAAACGGCTGATGATCTGATTTTTAAAAAAGACCGTCCCTTCCGATGGAGCCAGCAGTCCCATAATGGTTCGGAGAGCGGTCGTCTTCCCCGCTCCATTCCTTCCCAAAAGCACCGTGACCTTTCCCGGATAGGCTTCCAGGGATACGCCCTGCAAGATGTGATGCTTCCCGATGAAGGTGTGAATTTTTTCAACCTTTAGGATCGGTTCAACCACGGGACCGGCCTCCGCCGAAATAGGCCTCCTGGACCTCTGGGTTCTTGCTGATAGCCTCCGGAGTATCGTCGGCGATCAGTTTCCCTTCATGTAAGACGGCAATGGAGTCTGAGAGGGCCATCAACACATCCATTTTATGCTCGACCAGGAGAATCGTTTTATTTCTTCTATCCCGGATGCTTTTAAGAAGTTGCAAAATTGAGGGAACTTCCTCAAGCGGCATGCCGGCGGTAGGCTCGTCTAAAAGAAGGACTTCTGGCTCTAAGGCGAGCAATATCGCCATCTCCAATTTCCTCTGTTCCCCGTGAGTCAGACTGCCGGCGGGGAATTTCCATTTCCGCCCCAGAAGAACCATCTCCAAAAGCTCATAGGCTCGGTCCTCGAATTCAGAAAAATGGAGATAGTTCTTCCAGAAGTTAACCCCGACGTTCCTCTGGGATTGAACTGCCAGGCGGACATTTTCCAAAACAGTCAAAGAGGGGAAAACATTCGTCAGTTGAAAGGACCTCCCGATGCCGAGTTTGGTTCGGATATCCGGGGAGAGGGGGGTGATATCCAGGCCTTTGAAAAAGACCTTTCCCTCGGTTGGACGGTATTGCCCGGAAAGCATGTTGAAAAGAGTCGTCTTTCCCGCTCCATTGGGTCCGATGATCGACTTAAAAGAGTTGGAAAAGATCTGGAGGCTGACGTGATCCACAGCCACATGGCCGCCAAAACAGATGGTAAGCCCTCTTGTTTCAATAATTGGTCTTTGATCCATTTTTCGATATTTAGCCACCGAGGTCACAGAGAGCACAGCGATATAAGGGCCAAAAATGGGAAGAATTTAAGGCTCTATAATTAAAAAGGCTCTTGA
>CAZIDC010000261.1:0-2324 GCA_964537885.1 uncultured Syntrophaceae bacterium
TCACCTCCCTCCCGATGAGCAATATCAATTTTTAATAGGGGAAAGGCCATAACCTGAGTTTTTCTTTCAAGGTTTGCCAGAGTCGAGCCAGCCCATAAGGCTCAACGATAAGGAAAAAGATGATCAGTCCCCCGAAAATAACCAATTCAATGCAGGCTAAAAGGTCAGATTTGAGCACAGTTCCAAAAGATCTGGCAAACTGGTTGATAAAGATTGGGAGCAGGGTAATGAACCCTGCTCCCAAGAAGGACCCGAGGACACTCCCCATGCCCCCGATAATGATCATTCCGAGAAGATGGAAGGAGACCATCAGATTGAAGGCCTCGATATTGGCCGCCCCATAATAGGTGAAGGTAATCAAGCCTCCCGCCACTCCGGCATAAAAGGACCCCACCGCAAAAGCCAAAAGCTTGTTGCGAAACAGCGAGATGCCGATAATCTCCGCGGCCACGTCCATGTCCCTGATGGCCATCCAGGCCCGGCCAAGTTGGCCCCGCACCAAATTCTTACCGAAGAGGGTCAGCAAGACCACAACACAGAGGACTAAATAATACTTTTTCACCGGGGTGTCAATCAGCCAGCCGAAGATTTTCATGGGAGGGGTATCGACCGTTCCGAAAACCCCGCCGCTGACCCATTTCCAGTGGGTCAGCACCCATTCGATGATGAACTGCGCCGCCAGGGTGGAAACGGCCAGATAAAACCCTTTGATCCGCAAGGAAGGGATGCCAAAAACAGCGCCAACTGCCGCCGCCACCAGACCGCCACCCAAGAGGCTTAGGAGCAGCGGGACATCGTAACGGCCATACAGGATCAGCGAGGTATAAGCTCCTACGGCCATAAAACCAGCCTGTCCAAGAGAAATCTGGCCGGCGTATCCTGTCAGAAAATTCAACCCCAGCGCGCCCAGGGAAAAGACCAGAAAAGGTACCAATATGCTGCTGAGCCAGTAGTCGCTGGCTAAAAAGGGCATTCCCAAAAAGGCCACAAAGAGGATGACCGCCATGCCCCATCGATCCAGGGGAATAGGAAAGATGGCCATATCTTGCCGGTAAGTGGCCTTGAACACGCCGCATTCTCTATAAATCATAGAATCACCCTTCCATTCCTCGCCTGTTTACATGTCCTCAAAATTGCCGGGTCTTGCCGGGGCAGTTCAGGCTGGGTCAAGCGGATCATACCCTCTCGATGATCTCCCTGCCAAAGATTCCATAGGGCTTGAACCAGAGAACCAGCAAGGCTAAAAGATAGGGAAAGAAGACCTGAATTCCCCCGCCGACATAAGGGCCGATAAATACTTCGGCCAGGTTTTCAGCGGCGCCAACGACGAGGCCGGCAATGATCGCTCCCGGAATGCTGTCGATTCCCCCGAGGATTAAAACCGGCAAGGCCTTTAAGGCGATCAGCGAAAGGCTGAATTGGACTCCCAAACGGCTGCCCCACATGATGCCGGCGACTAAAGCCACCAGGCCGGCGATGGCCCAGGTGATGGCCCAGGCTTTCCCGAGGGGGATGCCTACGGAGAGAGCCGCCTCATGATCGTCCGAAACGGCTCGGAGCGCCCGGCCGGTCCGGGATTTTTGGAAAAACCAGACCAGCGCGAAAACCAACCCCCCGGATAAAGCCGCTCCCATCAGATCGAACTGGCTGATCATCAATCCCTTTAACTCAAGGGGAACGTCAGAGATTCCAATATTGAGTCCCTTGGGATCTGTCCCCCAAATCCCCTGGCCTATCCCCTGCAACAAAAACCCAATACCGATGGTGGCCATGAAGAGGACAAGAGGAGGCCGGGCGACCAGAGGGCGAAGGACGATCGCTTCAATGGCGATGGCCAGAATGACCATGAGGGCCAGGACAGCAAGGAGGGCAAGCCATAGAGGAAAAATATTAAGGGCGGCCACTAAGGCTAAGGCGGCAAAAAGGGTCATATCTCCCTGAGCGAAATTGAAAATGCCGGAGGCCTTGTAGATCAGGGTAAACCCCAGGGCCACCAAAGAATACATGACTCCGACAAGAAGCCCGCCGATAATCACCTCTATTGCGAATGTCACAACGGCGCCCCCTTCTTTTCTTTTATTTTTGAACCGCGGTTCCCAGATAGGCCTTGATGACTCTTTGATTATGGCGAATTTCCTGCGGCGTCCCTTCCCCGATTTTGTCCCCGTAGTCAAGAACCACCAGCCGGTCGGAGATGTCCATGACCACGCCCATGTCGTGCTCGATCAGGGCGATGGTGGTCCCCAACTCCTCGTTGGCATCCAGGATAAAGCGGGCGATATCCTCTTTCTCCTCCAGGTTCATCCCGGCCATCGGTTCGTCCA
>CAZIDC010000261.1:2424-4824 GCA_964537885.1 uncultured Syntrophaceae bacterium
AAGCGGGCGATATCCTCTTTCTCCTCCAGGTTCATCCCGGCCATCGGTTCGTCCAGCAAAAGGAGCTTGGGCTCCGCGGCTAAAGCCCGGCCCAGTTCCACCCTTTTTTGGAGCCCGTAAGGCAGCATGCCGGCGGGCGTTTTACGGATGTGCTCGATCTCCAGCCAGTCAATGACTCGTTCCACGGCCTGCCGGTGGCGGATTTCTTCCTTCTGCCCCGCCCCCCAATAAATTCCCTGGGCAAAGAAATGAGAGCGCATTTTCAGGTTTCTTCCCGCCAGGATGTTATCCAGAACGGTCATCCCCTTGAAGAGAGCCACGTTCTGCAAGGTCCGGGCAATTCCCAGGGCGGCGATATGGTGGGGGGGCATTGCCGTCAGGTCTTGGTCCTCAAAAAAAATATGGCCCTGCGATGGATGATAGACCCCGTTGATGACGTTGATCAAGGTGGTTTTGCCCGCCCCGTTGGGGCCGATAATGGCCAGAATCTCCCCCTTATGGATTTTTAGGCTAACTCCATTTAGCGCCTTTAATACCCCAAAGCTGATGTGCACATCTTCAACCCGGAGCATGGGGCGGTCGCCGTTTTGATTCATGATGCGCTGCCTCTCGACTCGGGCGATCGTGGATTTTGTTCACCTAAAGTCTCCACCTCGCGGATCTTTAAAAAGGCATGGATGGTGGCCGTTCGTCCGTCCTCGTAGGTGATCTTTGTTTCCACTTCAATCCCCTCTTTGTTGGAATAAAGAGCATCGATGAGCTCGGCGTATTTCGTAGCGATGAACCCGCGGCGAATCTTGCGGGTGCGGGTGACTTCGGCATCATCGGGGTCCAGTTCCTTGTTCAGGATCAAGTAGCGCTTAATCCTGGTCCCGCGGAGCGATTCCTCCTTGTACAGGCTGGCATTGACCTTTGTTACTTCCTGGAAGATCAGGTCGTTGACTTCCAACTTTTGCGATAAATCGGCATAAGATGTGTATCCTATATTTTTTCTCTCGGCCCAGTTGCCCACGCTCGCCAGGTCAATGTTGATCATGGCGGTCACATACTCACGGCCTTGCCCCAGGGTTACCGCTTCCTTAATGTACGGGCTGAATTTTAGTTTATTCTCGAGGAACTGGGGGGCGAACATCGTTCCATTGGCCAGGGTGCTTACGTCCTTGGCCCGGTCGACGATGATCAGGTGGTTGTCTTTATCGATGATCCCGGCATCCCCCGTGTATAACCATCCGTCCTTGAGGGTTTCGGAAGTGGCCCCGGGGTTCTTATAGTAACCCTGAAAAACCCCGGGACTCTTGATCAGCACTTCCCCGCCTTGGCCAACCTTGATCTCCACCCCGGGACAGGGGATCCCTACGGTATCCAACTTGACCTCATCGTCCGGCTGATATGTGCACATGGCGCTGGTCTCGGTCAACCCATAGACCTGTTTTAAATTAATTCCCAGGGACCGGAAAAATTGGAACACCTCCGGGCCTAAAGCCGCGCCGGCCGTGTAGGCATATCGAATCTTGTTCATCCCCAGGTTGTCCCGGAGGGGACCATAAACCAAGAACGCGCCCAGTCCATAAAGAAGGCGAAGCACCGGGGAGATCCCCTGGTGTTGCAGCCGAAGGGCGGATACCCGCTGGGCCACATCGATGAAAAAAGAAAACATCTTCCGTTTGATCCAGGCCGCGTCTTCCATTTTGACCCGGATGGTGGTCAGGATGTTTTCCCAGATACGGGGCGGGCAAAAGATGACCGTGGGGCCGATTTCGCGCATATCCCTCATGACCGTTGAGGCCGCCTCCGGGCAGTTGATCGTAAACCCCACAGATAAAAGCATGGCCAGGGAATAGATGGAGTCCCCGATCCAGGCCATAGGAAGGTAGGCCATCACTTGATCCGAACGGCGATACCCCTCGACATTGGACATCAGTTGGACATTGGTGAGGAGGTTGGCATGGGAGAGAACCACTCCCTTTGGGTTTCCCGTGGTGCCCGAGGTATAGGCGATGAGGGCCGTATCTTCTCCCTTTCCTTTCTGCACCTCTTGGTTGAAAAAATCCGGATGGACCTGCTCGAAGCTCCGGCCCAGGGCCTGAACTTCCATAAAACTTTTTATGAAGGGCTGGTTGTAATGGCGCATCCCTCGGGGGTCGTCGTAAATGATCATTTCCATGCTGGGCACTTTTTCTTTAAGGGCCAGCATTTTATCCACCTGCTCCTGATCTTCGGCAACAATAAACCTGGCCTCCGAGTGCTCAATAATGTATTCTAACTCCTTTTCGATGGCATCCTGGTAAAGAGGAACCGGGATACCCCCGAGGCATAACGCGGCCATCTGGGCCCAGTAGAGTTGGGGGCGATTGTCCCCGATCACACTCAGACGATCTCCCCGCTTAAAACCCAGGGCAG
>CAZIDC010000262.1:0-4814 GCA_964537885.1 uncultured Syntrophaceae bacterium
TTGGCCTGCAGATAAGCTTTCTTCGCCTTGAGAAGCTCGTCCCCCAATCCGGCAAACCCTGCCGCCAGATCCCGCTCATTCTGACTCCGCAGCCAGATTTGGAGGATGATGTTCTCAAAATCATCGTCGGTCTCCATGTGTCCCAGGATGGGTTCAATCTCTCCGATGACCATCTCGAACATATTGATCTTGTGGTCCAGGATGTCCATCATATAATCCTCGATCGTTTCCTTCACCGACAGATTAAAGATGAAGACGTCCCGCGCCTGCCCGATACGGTGCAGCCTCCCGATTCTCTGCTCGATACGCATCGGATTCCAGGGAAGGTCAAAATTGACCATGGTGTTGCAGAACTGCAGGTTTCTCCCTTCCCCGCCCGATTCAGACGAAACAAGGATGGGCGCTTCATTCCTGAAGTTCTCTATGGCCGCATTCTTTTCCTCGGTGGACAAAGCCCCCTTGAAGACCGCAAAGGGGATTCCGCTTCGCCGGAGTAAATTCGTTATATAATCGATGCTTTTAATGAATTGGGTGAAAATAACTATTTTCTCCGATGAGTTGCGCTGAAGGATATCCATCAGTGCTTTTCCCTTGGAGCCGTCTTCCAACCCGTCGATCCATTCCATGACCTCCTGTTTACGGGGGTTGGGGGGCAGGTGAAGGAGGGTTTCTCTCAAAGCACTCGAACTGCTGCCTGCCTCCCGTAAAAGGAGCGTGACGGTCTGCCGATTCAACCCGGTGCCGCGGAGATAATCAGTCAACCCCTCGTATATTTTTCGTTCCGCCGCGGTGGTTTCAATCCGTAGAGTCGTGGCGTATCTTCTGGGAAGCTTCAGGTCAATGGCGCTCCTGGTGTTGCGGATCATCACTTCCCTCAGAAGCTCCCTCAGTTTGTCCTTACTGGCCGGGGTCCGGATGTTTCCCTTTACAAGGTACTCCTGGCGAAAGAGTTTTTCCGTCTTGAATTGCCCCGGTTTCAACAGGGTGATCAGGTTGAAGAGTTCGATCAGATTGTTCTGCAAGGGCGTGGCCGAGAGCAGCAGGATATATTTTTTCTGGATCTGGTTGACTAATTTCCAGGCCAAAGTTGACCGGTTCCTTAAATGATGGGCCTCGTCGACGACCAAAAGATCGAAGAACTCCCGGGTTACCAGGGACATATTCCTTTTGCTTTTAGCCGTATGGAGGGAGGCGATGATGTGTTTTCCTTTCCAGAATTTTTCCGGATCTTCCAATGCCGCAGGGTCGTCGGTGGTCGTAAATTCTATGCCAAATTTTATCTGCATTTCCTCCTTCCACTGGGAAATGAGCGCCGGAGGAACAAGGATCAGGATATTCCCAACCATCCCCCTGAGCAGATATTCCTTGATGACCATCCCCGCTTCAACGGTCTTCCCCAGACCTACCTCATCGCCCAAAAGCACCCGCCCCCGGAAATACTTCAGCACTTTCTTCACCGTTTCGATTTGGTACCAGAACCTCTCCACGTCCCGGAGGGCATTCAGACACAAAAGCTCGTCAAAACCGCCCTGGATGGTAAGATGAACGTATTCCATCAGGAGCTTAAGCTCCGGCAAAGAGGAAAGAGAATCCGGTGGATCCATCATTGAAATTGATGGATCGGGGGGAGAAATGGCCACGGGGATCTTAAAAGAAGGAATTGCGAGTGATTCTTTTTCCCTCTCGATGGCCGTTCCTTCTGGTTTAGACTGTGCCGAAGGCGATGCGAGAGGGGGCTCGGCAGCGGCAAGTCCCTGGATATTGTTATCCCTGACGGCGTGGGCTTTGCGGGAAGGGCCGGTTTTTTCTCTCTTAGCCGGCGGAGACTTCGGTTCCCTTTTTTCCGCGACCGTTCTCCATTCGTTATACTCCAGCCGGTTTTCGATATAGGAAAAGATCTCTTTGGCTTTTGTTTTATCCTGGGGAGAGGCCCGTTTACGCAAGAGCTCCTTCGCCCGGTTCAAGTATTCCCTGGCCTTGCGATTGTTGCCAATCTCTACCTCCCCGCGGCTGAGCATGGCATAGTCCGCCCAAAAGGAGCGGAATTGGGCCAGGTCGATCAGCCACGGTCTGGCCATTTCATACTTTCCCCAGTCGTAGATGGAGAGATTCACAATCTCCTCCATCAGGTCCACGTCTCCGGGGAATTGATGGAGGAGGCTCTCCAGGCAATGATAGGCTTTTTTAAACTTCTTCTTCTCGGCGAAGCGCTGGTAGGCCCGGTAGGTATCGTCAGGCGTTTTGAAAAACATTGTTCCCTTCAAAAAAAGATTTTTACAATCATAATCGCCAAGCCAATGCCGACGATATCGGAAAGGACGCACACCGGAACGAGATAGCGGGTTTTCTTAATGCCCACGGCGCCCAGATAGACTGCCAGGACGTAAAAGGTCGTCTCGGCACTTCCCATGATGACCGCGGAAATCATGCTGGCCAGCGAATCGGGCCCGGTCGTCTTGACGATGTCGGTAAATACGCCGATGGATGCGCTTCCGGATAGGGGCTTGATGATGGCGATGGAAATCACTTCCCCTGGGATGTTAAGGGCCGTCAGGACGCCACGCAACATTTCTTTGGCAGACTCAAAAGCCCCGGAGGCCTGGAAGGACTTCACCGCCACAAATATCGCCAGGAGATACGGGAAAATTTTTAGGACAACGGCGATCCCCTCTTTGGCGCCCGCCACAAAAGAATCGTAGACCCTTACCTTTTTGGCCAGCCCGTAAACGACGACCAACAGGATGAAAAGAGGAATGATAAGTTGGGAGATAAAATTGATCGTCTTCATCGAAAGAACTTCCTGCACAGGAAAAGCGATCCCACAGCGAAAACAGCGGAAAGAATCGTTGCCAGAAGGGTCGGTAAAACAACGGCCGCTGGATTCTGCGACCCGAATTCAGAAAGAATACCGATAACGGTGAACGGGATCAATTGAATGCTGGCGGTATTGATAACGATGAACAGCATCATCTCAAAGGTTATTGTTTCGGAATCCTTGTTTAACGAATGCAGGTCCTGCATCGCCTTAATACCGAGGGGGGTCGCGGCGTTTCCCAGACCGAAAAGATTGGCCAGAAAATTAAGCGTGATGGGCGTGAGGGACGGATGATCCCGCGGAACTTTCTTGAATAACCGGCACACGACGGGCCTGGACAATCTGGAAAGCCGGTAAATCAGCCCTGAATCCTCGATGATTTTCGTGATCCCGAGCCAGAGGGCGACGATGCCCAGGAGGAATAAGGACACCTCCACTGCCGATTTCGCAGCCTCAAACAAGGATTTCGTAAATTCGTCAAGCCGGTTGTTGACAACGGAGAAGATGATGCTGATACCCATTAACAAAATCCAGATGGTATTCATCGGATGATAAGCGTCTTTGGGGGAGTTCTTAGTTCCACCGTTGCCCCGACCGGTAACGTAATCTTATTGGACCCATGCCCGATATAAGGGCAACCCACCACCGGGAAATCAATTTTCATCTGATTCGCCAAGATTTTATAGATATCCATATTCTTTACGCCTCGGAAGTCCCCCAGAATAAGCCCCTTTATCTTTTCTAACTTTCCGGCCAGGACCCATTGCGTAAGATATCGATCTACTTTAGGCAGCTTTTCGTCTACATCTTCAAGGAATAGGATCGAATCTTTCGTGTCGATTTCCCAGTCCGTACCGATGAGGGTGGTCAAGGTGATCAGGTTCCCACCTTTCAAGGTGCCCCTTGCGGTCCCCGGCTTGTAAACCTTAACGGGTGCCCCGCTGAAAAGATTTTTTTCAGGGAAACCCTGAATGGCGTTGAGAAATGACCAGACGGTAAACTTTGTAGGATTGGCAAGATTGATCACCATGGGTCCATGGAGAGTAACCAGGCCGGTCCTCTCATAAACCGCATTGAGCAGGGTGCTTAGGTCGCTGAATCCGGCGAAGGTTTTGGGATTCTTCCTGATCAGGTTAAAATTCAGATGGGGAAGAAGTTTCATGGAGCCATATCCGCCCCGCTGCGCAAGGATGATCTCAACTTTTTTATTCAAGAAAGCGGCGTGGATTTGCCGCACTTTCCTGCGGGTGGAGGGCATCCGGGTTAAAAGCTTCGGATTCATCACCTTGAACCCCAATTTCTCAAGGTTTTTCAGTCCGTGGAAGAAATCTTTCTTTTTCTCAATAAGAGAGCTTGGCGTTATGGTATATAAAACCTGCAAAAATATCCTCCTCGGGAATATCCATACATCCTCGCTGCGCCTTCAGAAAAATTAGCAGAAGTCTCCGCCATCGTCAATTTTAATTTTGGGCCTTTCCCCCCGTTTCCGGGGCTACGGTCAAAAGGAAGAATTTGGGGAGCGCCTACGTTTTGACTCCTGCTCCGAGAAAGGGTAATATGAAACAATGAAATTTATCGCCGACCGGACATTGGGGAAGTTGGCCAAGAAGCTCCGCGTGCTGGGGTTTGATGCGCTCTACTGGAAGGGAGGAAACCTTGAAGGGGCCGCGAAGGCTGCTTTCGCCGGAGGGAGTGTACTCCTGACCCGGAGCCGGCGAGTTCCGGAAAAACTCGAAGGATTGCAAGTTTTGGTGGTTGAAGCCAATGACCCCAAAGAGCAAATCCAGGAAGTATTCTCCAAACTTGATCTGCGACCCGAAGCGGGCTTATTTTTTTCTCGCTGCTTGATGTGCAATCAGGCGCTCCTGGCCATAGCTAAAGAGGAGGTGGAAGGAAGAGTCCCGGATTTCATTTATCGATCGTATAATTCCTTCCATGTCTGCCCGAGCTGTCACCGCATTTACTGGCCGGGAACCCATTTTCAGAGAATGAAAAAGGC
>CAZIDC010000263.1:0-4809 GCA_964537885.1 uncultured Syntrophaceae bacterium
AATCTTTTTCCTTTTTTGGGCTGAACTGTTACAAAGTATTTATATTCTGCTGGACGCGGATCGCTGATGGCTAAACCTTTTTTTCATCCCTCCATCCTTTTGCGGATGCATTCCGCAATCTCTTTGGCATAGGCCGAAATTTCTTTCTCGTTTTCTCCTTCCACCATGACCCGGATCAGACTCTCGGTCCCGGAGGGACGGACCAAAATACGGCCTCGGTCGGCCAGCTTCTTTTGAATTTTTTCCATCAAGGAGACCGCTTCCGGGATCTGGTGAACGTCTTTCTTCTGACGCACCCTTACGTTTAATAAAACCTGCGGAAAAGGATTCATGATCTTGGCCAACTCCGAGAGCTTTTTCCCCTCCCGCTTCATCACGGCCAGAACCTGAAGGGCCGAAAGAACGCCGTCCCCGGTTGTGTTGTAGTCGAGAAAGATAAGGTGGCCGGATTGCTCTCCGCCAAAATTGTAGCCGCCCCGGGCCATCTCTTCCACCACATATCGATCCCCGACCTTGGTATGGAGCACTTTGATCCCGCGTTCCTTCATGGCTAAGTCCAGGCCCAGATTACTCATAACGGTCGCTACTAAGGTGTTGTGCTTGAGCCGTTTGGCCTTGCGGAGGTCGTCGGCGCATATGGCCATAATCCGGTCGCCATCAACCATGTTTCCTGATTCGTCGGAGAAGATGGCCCGGTCCGCATCTCCGTCTAAGGAAATGCCGATGTCCGCTCCCTTTTCTTTTACCTTCTGCATGACCACCTTCGGGTAAAGGGAACCGCACTGGGAATTAATATTTTCTCCATCGGGTTCAATGCCCAGTCCAACCACCTCCGCCCCCAGCTCTTCGAAAACCGCGGGGGCCACGCGGTAAGCCGCTCCATGAGCACAATCCAGGACGACCTTCATTCCGTCGAGGGCCAGGGCCTTAGGAAAAGTGTTCTTCAGGTAAACCACGTACCGCCCGACGGCATCATCCACCCGGAAAGCTTTACCCACTTCGGCGGCCGTGGGCCGGAGGGAATCGATTTTATCAGACTGAATCAACTCCTCGATCCTATCTTCCAGTTGGTCGGGAAGTTTAAATCCATCTCCGGAGAATATTTTAATTCCATTATCCTGGAAGGGATTGTGCGAGGCCGAGATCACGATGCCGGCGTCCGCCCTCATGGAGGACGTAATAAAAGCAATCCCCGGTGTGGGAAGCGGGCCGACCAAAAGAACATCCACCCCCATGGAACAAATCCCGGCCACGAGGGCATTTTCGATCATATACCCGGAAAGACGAGTATCCTTTCCAATGACGATGCGGTGGCGCTTCTTTGGCCCTTTAAAAATATAGGCCACTCCCCGCCCGAGCTGCATGGCCATTTCGGTGGTCATCGGGTGAATGTTGGCTACCCCCCGGATGCCGTCTGTTCCAAAAAGCTTACCCATGGTTTCTTTCTCCCCTCAGGGGGGTTTACGGCCGGGTGCCGTCAGTTGGACACCGGACTACGGCATCCACCACTTGGACAACCCGGCGCATCCGATCCACTTCGTGCACGCGCACAATGTTTGCTCCGTTGAGAATGGCCACTGCCACCGTGGCCATCGTCCCCTCTTCCCTTTCCTGCGGCGGAAGACCCAAGATCCTGCCGATGAAAGCCTTTCGGGAGGTCCCGATCATCAAAGGTTTTCCCAGAATCTTGAACCGCTGCAGATGCTTGAGAAGGATCAGATTATGCTGCTCTGCAAGCGATTTGCCGAACCCGATTCCCGGATCCAATATGATGCCCTCGGGGAGGATCCCCTGGGATTCGGCCCAGGCCACCCGCTCCCGGAAAAAATCAATAATTTCTCCCAGCAGGTCGTGGTACCGGGGTTCCGCCTGCATGGTCTCAGGCTCCCCCAGCATGTGCATCAGCACCACCGGGACGCCCCCTTCGCGGACCACCCCGGCCATCCGCTCATCAAACCGAAGGGCGCTGGTATCATTGATCATCTCAGCGCCCGCCCGCAAAGCCTTTTCAGCAACCCGCGCCTTGCGCGTATCCACGGAGATGGGGATATCAATCTTTGGTCCAAGTTCCCGGATGACCGGGATGATCCGTTCAATCTCTTCCTCTTCGTCCAATGGCTTAGACCCCGGCCGGGTAGATTCCCCGCCGATGTCCAGGATATCCGCGCCCCCCTTGGCCAACCGGTATCCCTGCTTTACAGCTTTCTCGTACTCTACGAAACGCCCTCCGTCCGAAAACGAATCCGGGGTAACGTTTAAGACCCCCATCAGGAGAGTGCGCTGGGAAAGGTCATAGCTCTTTTTCTGAAAATGGAGATTAAAGGGTTCCATAAGAAAAATACATTTAACCGCAGAGGGCGCCGAGAACGCAGAAGTGAAATTAAATCCAGAATCCAAAGATCAAGATCGATTGATGACTCCGCGTTGTCGATGATAATGTTCGGCTTTGTATTCTCTGCGCTCTCTGTATTACTAAGGAGTCCATAATTGGTTAGACATATTCCGTTAAATTGTTGTCACCGTTCACCCTGAGCTTGTCGAAGGGTGCGTTGCCAGCCGCCCATGCTTCGACAAGCTCAGCACGAACGGCCGTGGATTCACTCCACAGTATCCATACAATTATGGACTGATTAGTACTTACGTTTAAACTTTTAAAATTTTGTTAAGCATATTTTAATTTCATCTATGTTTATGAGTTGTTATCCGTATCCTAAATCGTCTTTTTTAAGATCTTTCTTTATATCTCTGCGGCCTCTGCGGTGAATGGATTTTGGCTGCGGCTCTGCCGCACTGTGATCTCGGCCGTGAATAATAAAAAAAGGGCCAAAGGTCAAGAAGCAAGGGCGGGGGATCCATCGCGCCCTTGATCCATGACCCTTGCCCCTTTCTTAAAAAAGCCTTCCTTCTTGCGCCAGTTCTCCCGGGGGGCCTGCGGGTAGGATTGGTTTGTCCCCCAAAACTTGATCAATTTCTTCCCCGGCAAGGACCTCTTTCTCCAGAAGAGCTGCGGCCAGCCGGTGAAGTTTTTCCATATGCTGGATAAGAATGGCTTTGGCGCGGTCATAATTTTCCAGGACGATACGTTTAATTTCGCTGTCGATGTCCACGGCGGTCTTTTCGCTGTAATCACTGTGCTGGGCGATTTCCCGTCCCAGGAAAATATGTTCTTCTTTTTTGCCGAAGGTCAGCGGGCCTATCTTTTCACTCATCCCGAAGTCGCATACCATTTTCCGGGCCCACTCGGTGGCCATCTCTAAGTCGTTGCCGGCGCCGGTGGTTTGGGTGTTCAATACCAGCTCTTCGGCGGCCCGCCCTCCTAAGAAAATGGCGATCTTGTTGATAATGTATTCTTTGGAAAGGGTATGCTTATCCTCTGCCGGCAACTGCTGGGTGATTCCCAATGCCCTTCCCCGGGGAATAATGGTCACTTTATGGATGGGGTCGGCGCTGGGAAGAAATTTGGCCACCAGGGTGTGTCCCGCTTCGTGATAGGCGGTGAGCCGCTTTTCTTCCTCGCTGATGTACATCGTCCGTCTTTCCACCCCCATAAGAACCTTGTCTTTGGAAGATTCAAAGTCGGTCATCTCAACCTTGGCCTTCCCGTGACGCGCTGCCAGGAGCGCCGCTTCATTGACTAAGTTCTCAAGATCCGCGCCCGTGAACCCCGGCGTGCCCCTGGAAAGCAGCCCCAGGTTGACATCATCCGCCAGCGGGGTTTTGCGGGTGTGAACCTTTAAAATTTCCTCCCGCCCTTTCACATCGGGTCGCGGAACGACCACTTGCCGGTCAAAGCGGCCGGGCCGCAGAAGCGCCGGGTCCAGAACATCCGGGCGGTTGGTGGCCGCGACAATGATGACTCCTTCGTTGGACTCAAAGCCATCCATCTCTACTAAAAGCTGGTTGAGGGTTTGTTCCCTCTCGTCGTGCCCTCCCCCCAGACCGGCCCCTCGATGCCTTCCTACGGCGTCAATTTCATCGATAAAAATGATGCAAGGCGCATGTTTTTTCCCCTGGGTAAATAGATCCCGCACCCGTGATGCGCCCACGCCGACGAACATTTCCACAAAATCCGATCCACTGATGGAAAAGAAAGGGACATTGGCCTCGCCGGCGATGGCCCGGGCCAGGAGCGTCTTTCCCGTTCCCGGCGCTCCGACTAAGAGAACCCCTTTGGGGATCCTTCCTCCCAGCTTGGTAAATCTTTTCGGGTCCCGCAGGAATTCGATTATCTCCTGCAGCTCCTCTTTGGACTCCTGGATGCCCGCCACGTCGACAAAAGTTACTTTTTGTTGTTTATCGCTGAGCAACTTAGCCTTGGCTTTGCCGAATGACATCGCTTTGGTGCCTCCGGCCTGCATCTGGCGCATGAAAAAAATCCAGAAGGCAATCAGGATGAGCATCGGAAACCAGGAGACCAGGATGGTCATGTACCACGGGGAATCATCCTCGGGTTTGGCCGATATCTTGACGTCTTTTTCCTTGAGAGCTTTAATCAAGTCTGGATAACTGGGAGCATAGGTTTTGAATTCTTTGCGGTTGATATTACGGCCGGATATATTGTGGCCTTGAATGGTGACCTCCTTCACCTCGCCGCGTTCCAGAGCTGCCAGAAAATCACTGAAGATAACTTTCTCTTGGGTTCCCCGGGGCTGGTTGAATAAATTGAAGAGAAGGATCATCATCAGACTGATGACCAGCCAAAGGGCTAAATTCTTATAAAAGGGGCTCAATTTTTTCTCCCCCATAAATTGCTTTCTGAAAATAACGCCGTGGATTTAATGAAATGGATTATATTTATACCACAAATAA
>CAZIDC010000264.1:0-4802 GCA_964537885.1 uncultured Syntrophaceae bacterium
TGGCTGACTTTGGGGCTGAAGTCATAAAGGTGGAACATCCGGGTTCAGGGGACACCATACGTTACACCGGGCCGCAAAAGAATCGAGTAGGCCTATGGTGGAAAGTAAGTGGCAGGAATAAAAAAACCATTACTCTGGACCTGAGAAAACCGAAAGGGCAGGAGATTTGTAAAAAACTGGCTGCAAAGTGTGATGCCCTTATCGAAAATTTTCGTCCGGGAACCTTGGAGAAATGGAATTTGGGTTGGGAGGAATTAAAGAAGGTGAACCCATCTTTAATTATGCTCCGCATATCCGGCTATGGACAAACCGGCCCTTATAGTCCGCGTCCAGGTTTTGGCAAGGCCGCCGAGGCTATGAGCGGGGTTATGCAAATTACGGGACATCCTGATCAACAACCGATCAGCCCTGGATTTTCTTTCGCGGACACGGTTGCAGGGCTTACGGGGGCTTTTGCCCTTATGATGGGTTTATATCATCGGGATGGGTTAGGAACGAAAACCGGCCAGGTGGTCGATGTCGCTCTTTTTGAATCCATCTATAGGCTTATCGAATGGCAAACCGTCGCTTATGATCAATTGGGATTGATTCCCAAACGCAATGGGGCCAGAATGGCTGTCCCGGGATCCGCCTGGCTTATCAATAACTACCTGACAAAGGACAATAAGTGGGTAGCCGTATCAGCCGCCAATAGGCCGGTTTTAGAGCGGGTGTTAAAGCTTATCGGTGGGGATCAACTTCTTAAGGACGAGCGATTCAGTCGGGAAAAAATTTCTCAACATATGGACGAATTAGATGCCCTAACCATTCATTGGATGAGAGAGCGAAAGTGCGATGAGGTAATCAAACTTTTCACCGAGGCCGAAGCGGTGGCGGCACCCATTTATGATATTCAAGACATTTTTGAAGATCCCCATTATTTAGCCCGCGAGGATGTTTTAGCCTTGGAAGATCCCGAGCTGGGCCGGGTAAGGATGCTGGGAGTGATGCCGAAATTCCCGGCCATGCCGGGGAAGATACGCTGGACAGGAAAGGGTATGGGGGCATTCAACAAAGAAATTTACTGTGATCTCCTCGGCATGTCCCCGGATGAGATAGACGCCCTGAAGGCCGAGGGAATCATTTGAATGTGGCCGGAGCACTCAATCTCTACGACCTCAGCATCCCCCCAAATTTCCTTTTTCCATTTTCCATTTCCTTTATTGATACTACTAAAGTCTCGCACTTTTTAAGCACATAATTGTTCAAGTTAAGCCCCCTCACCCTTCCCCTCTCCTCCGCAAACGGGGGAGAGGGCGGGGTGAGGGGGAAGGATAAAAAAGCAAATTCCTATACAATCAAGGTAACTATCGTGGAAAAGGGGGCGCTCTTTCTGAGTGAACTTACAGATACTTTTGAAGTTCAGTCAGTTCCTCAGAATAAGCCGCACGAACTACAGCAGGCGACGTCACACCCAAAAACCGGGCTGCTTCCGCCCCTGGATACCCCATCCTCCCCGTCGCCAACTGGCAGAATGAACGATTCCCTTTCGCCATCTTCCTCTGCCGTCTTCCAGGCCGCAAATCCGACTCCCCTAACCCTGGATGACTTAGGACCGGATTTGTAATAAAATTAAAAAAAGGTTAATGGGGATGGCCAGGTCAAATCGGGTGTGCTGATAATCTCCCTAAGGGAAACGAATGCCTTGGTTTCAAAGTCTCCGTTGGGGCCTATCCGGGTTTTCAGGAGGTTCTTTATGTTGAAGCAAAAAAGGACGCGTCTTTTAGCTGTTGCCGGGCTTTGGCTTATTTCCTCGCTTGCGCCCTATGGCAAGGCGGCAGCAGAGAAGTCAACAATCGCAACTCCGGCCTTCGAACAAAAAGATTTTCTCCAATTGAAGGTCCATCAAGTAGTCGTGGATTCCACAACCATGCAACCGGTGGTCTTCCTTGCGGATCCACCCGAAGAACGGGCCATGCCCATCTGGATCGGCCCTTGCGAGGCTGATGCCATCAATGGGGAGATGCAGGGAATCAAGCCCCCCCGCCCCCTCACCCATGATCTGCTCGTAAGGATTATTCAGAAGACCAACGGAAAAATTCAGCGCGTCGTTATCACCCACCGTAAGGAAAATATCTATTATGCTACGATTGCGGTGCAAAGGGAGTCCTCTGTTTTGGAAATCGATGCCCGGCCGAGCGATTCCATCGTTGTGGCCTTGAAGTCCAGGGCTCCCCTGTTTGTCTTAAAGGCGCTCTTCGCCGAAGCGGCTGTTCCCCTCCGGGGGCAGCAGGCGCTCGAAGAGCTTTACGGCCTCACCATCCAGGACCTTACTCCTATGCTGGCTCAATCCTTTTCTTTTAATTCAACCCTTGGAGTTCTGGTTGCGGACGTCCGCCAGGGGAGCCGCGCCGAAAAGGACGGCATCCTTCGGGGAGATATCTTTGTGGAGTTAGGGGGACAGTCCGTCAAGGACAAAATGGGCTTCCAAGATGCCCTGGCGAGGGGCAAGACCCCTTTGCCGGCCAGGATTTTCCGCAAGGGGAATTTTTTATCTGTCCTCCTACGTTTCCAATGATCAGATGGCCCGGGTTTAATAAGTTTGATCACCACCGAATCCCTTTTTGTCGCAAAAAACCCTGGGCTTTTTTATAGTCCAACCTGGCGGCATTTTTCAAGTCGTCGATGGCCTGCTCTTGTTCCCCCATTTCCCAAAAGGCCATTCCCCGGCCGAAGTAAGCCAGGGGATCATTTGGATTCAGGTCGACGCCGGTGTCAAAATCGCGGATGGCTTGTTGATACTCCCCGAGTTTCTCGTAAATTGCTCCACGGTTGATAAAGAACGCGGCCTCTTTGGGGTTCAATTCTATCGCCCGGCTGCAATCCTGGACGGCCTGATGGTACTCGCCGATGGCTAAATAGGCATAACAACGACTTCCGTAAGCTCGGGCATATTGGGGATTGAGTTCGATCGCCCGGTTAGAATCACTGATTGCCTGCTGAAAATTACCGAGTCCCAAATAGGCCGTTCCTCGACAATGATACGCGGATGCGTCTTTCGGGTTCGCTTCAATGACCCGGTCAAAATCCAGAATGGCTTGGAGGTAGTTCCCGGCCCGCCCAAAGGCAATTCCTCTTTTTACATAGGCCCTCATGTTTTGGGGGTCCACCTCGACCACCCTGTCAAAATCCTTGATCGCCTGCTGATAATCCCCAAGTTCTCCGTAAGCAATGCCCCGATTCCAATAAGCACCTGTCAGTTTTGGGTCCAATTCGATCGCCCGGTTGTAAGAATCAACCGCAGCCATGAAATTGCGGGAGAAGGCCAGCGATTTCCCCTTTTCGAGCCAATCGACCGCGCTTAATTCCTTTACCTTCTCATTATATTCCTGCTGAACCTGTTTTTCCCTTTCCCCCGCTCCCCTTGGCAGCTCGGTTTTTAACCTTTCAATTTCTTTGATAAGCCCGTCGGCCCTCTTCCGCGTCTCAATGACCTCTTTTAAGTTCAGGCGGTCTTGACGCAGGCTCCCTATGGATCTATTTACTTCCTTGGGGTCTGCCGTTATCTTCTCTCTGATATAGCAGGCTTGGCCATCCCATCTCTCATCGACGATGTCGATTTTGACAACCCCGGTCGCCAGGGCAATAATTTGATCTTTCGTCAAATCGGATTTTTTGGCTCCTGTTTCCCGTCCGAGATAGGTACCCATTGCCTCCAGCAAAAGTCTATTGACTTGCTCGACGGCAAGGGCTTTGCTGGTGAATGGGTTGTCGGTTTCTCCCGCTTGAGAAGTGTAATCCTTTTGGAACGTGGCGAAACCGGCCAAAGCCAAATGGGGAACAAACATGAAAAAAAGAAGGACTAAGAGATAAAGATAATGACGGCAGATTTTTGCAGGGGAAGAATTGGGGAGTTTAAAAAGATGTAAAAGGGGAACCCGTTTCATTCTGCCTCTGAGGTTTTCATGGCTTTTATATTATCACAAAACGAAATCCATGTGAATTTCATAAATTTTTTAATGGATCCCATCAAAACTTGCTTCTTTCCTTCCTCCCGCAGTTTATCTATAATGGGCCGGTCTGCTCTCAGAAAAGCGGGATGAGGGAAGGAGAAACAAATGAGCGGGGGACAAAAAGCATTTAACGACCAAAGGTGGGAGCGTTCAGGAGTTAGGTTTTCCCGCCATTTTGCCGCTTCAACCAGCAAGTTGCGGGAGCAGGCCCTGAGCCGCGAAGATTATGATCCGGCCCGGCTTTTCAAATGGGGGCAGATGATGGCCCTGGCCGTGGTGCGGATGATGGAGGGCGCCGAAAAAGACTTTGGGGCGAAAGGCCAGGAAATCATGACCGGAGTCCTCGCTGACCTGGGGAGAGAGATCGGCCGGGAAGTGTTAAGAGGATATGAAATCGCCCCTGGAATTAGGGACATTGAAGCCGTCTCCAAATTCGTGACCTATATAAATGAGGAAGTCTGGGCCTCGCCGGAAATCCCCAGGGTTGTGAGCGATGAGGAGTGTACCTGCGACGTCCTCTGGTGTCCTCATCAGGACCATTACAAACCGTTCGATTGCCGGGTTCAGAGATATCTTGTCCAGGGGCTTCTGGAGGCTTTTCAAGAAAAAACAGGAATCGCCGCCGACGCCCGCTTTACCCAGATCATGCCCAAAGGGGCCGAGACCTGTCAGTTTAAAATCCGGCTCTTGCCCCCCGAGATGAAGGAGCGAGAGTGGACCCAATATTCCGCCGAGCTGGCTAAGCGGGCTTTGAAGCGAAATCCTCAAGCCACTGAGCGTTGAAGAAGAATTTGGCAAAACGTGATATAA
>CAZIDC010000265.1:0-4772 GCA_964537885.1 uncultured Syntrophaceae bacterium
GTCACCGGCAGGATCTTTTCCAGAATCACTCTTTGCTGAATCGCCGAGCGAAACTCACTGTAAAGGAGGTAAATTCTGTCCACCCGCTTTTCGGTATAGGCTTGAACCAGCTCCCGGCCGATGCGGGAGGCCATGAGGTAGTCCACCTTACCGAAAAAATTGACATATTCCCGCCGGATGGTTACTTTCCTTTTGCGGAAGTAATCCCGCCCCTTCCGCCCGATGAAGGAGAGGGCAAGCTCCTCGGATCTGGCTTTTTCCTCTTCCATGAACTTCTCGGCCCTCTGGATGAGGTTCATGTTGAAAGCCCCGCAGAGTCCCCGGTCAGAAGTGAAAACAACTACTTCTACTCGCCGGGGCTCTCTCCGGGCTAAGAGGGGGTGCGCTTCGGCCGAGGTTCTTGCGGCCAGACTGGTTAAAACTTCGAGCATCTTTTTAGCATAAGGACGCGTGGTTAAAATGCTTTCCTGCGCCCGGCGGAGTTTGGCCGCCGCCACCATTTTCATGGCCTTGGTTATCTGCTGGGTGGACCGAACACTTGCAATTCTTTTGCGAATATCCCGAAGGCTTGCTTTGGCCATGGCTGATCACTCCGCCTTAAATTGGCTCTTGAATTCATCCAAGATGCCCTTGACCTTTTTCTCCAGGTCAGCATCCAGGACCTTTTTCTCTTTTATTTCTTTAAAAATCCCCGGGTGTTGGTTTTCCGCAAAGGTGTACAGCTCTTCCTCATATCGTTGGAGAACATTCTCCGGGTACATTTCCAAGTACCCGTTGGTCCCGGCAAAGATAACCAGGATTTGCCTTTCCACCGGAATGGGTTTGTATTGGGGCTGTTTGAGGATCTCCACTAAGCGACTTCCTCGAGCCAATTGGGCCTGCGTGGCTTTATCCAAATCACTGCCGAATTGGGCAAAGGCGGCCATCTCCCTGTATTGTGCCAGGTCGAGGCGAAGGCCGCCAGCGACCTGTTTCATCGCCTTGATTTGGGCATTGCCGCCCACGCGGGAGACCGAAAGCCCTACGTTGATCGCCGGGCGAACACCGGAATAGAAAAGTTCTGACTCCAGATAGATTTGCCCATCGGTGATGGAAATAACATTGGTGGGAATGTAAGCGGATACGTCCCCGGCCTGGGTTTCGATTATTGGCAACGCGGTTAGGGACCCTCCCCCCAATTCATCGTTCAATTTCGCGGCTCGCTCTAAAAGACGGGAGTGGAGGTAGAAGATGTCTCCGGGAAAGGCCTCCCGTCCGGGGGGACGCCGGAGGAGGAGCGAGAGCTGCCGGTAGGCCACTGCGTGTTTGGATAGATCGTCGTAAATACAAAGAGCATGCCTCCCGGTATCCCGGAAGTATTCCCCCATGGCACAGCCGGCATAGGGAGCGATATACTGCAGGGGAGCCGGATCAGAGGCAGTGGCCGCCACGACAGTGGTGTATTCCATGGCTCCGTATTTTCTAAAAAGGTCAACCACCCGGGCTACCGTGGAACGTTTCTGGCCGACGGCCACGTAGAAACAATAAACCCCCAATCCCTTCTGATTGAGAATGGTGTCTACAGCTAACGCTGTCTTTCCCGTCCCCCGGTCCCCGATGATCAATTCCCGCTGGCCCCTGCCGATGGGAATCATGGAATCTATTGCTTTCAGCCCTGTTTGCAGCGGCTCCTTCACCGGCCGGCGGGCGACGATTCCCGGCGCTTTCTGTTCGATATTTCGGAAATTTTTGGCTTCTATGGGCGGACCTTCATCTATGGGCTGGCCTAAGGAGTTGACTACCCGTCCGATGAGTTCTTCCCCCACGGGAACCTGGGCGATACGGTTCGTTCTCCGGACCGTATCTCCTTCCCGGATCAAGGTGTCTTCGCCGAAAAGCACCGCCCCCACGTTATCCTGTTCCAAATTCAGGGCCAGGCCGTAAACTCCATGGGGGAACTCCAGGAGCTCCCCGGCCATGACTTTGTCCAACCCGTAAATGCGAGCAATACCGTCCCCAACAGAGAGGATCACCCCTGTTTCAGCCACATCTAATTTGAGGTCGAACCCTTGAATTTGACTTCGGATGATTGCGCTAATCTCATCGGCCCTAATCTGTACCGCCATTTTATTTCACTCCTTGTATAGGTTCTCTTTAACTTTCAAAAGCTGTGTCTTCAAGCTTCCGTCGTAGATTACATTGCCGATTTTGGTCAAAACCCCCCCAATCAAAGAAGGGTCCTCTTCCACCGAGAGAAGGACCTCTTTCCCCGTGGAAGATTCCAACTGACCCTTGATGGCTTGAACCAGGCCCGGAGAGAGTTCTTTAGCCGTGACTAAGGTGGCCCGAATGCGCTGGGAAACCCCATCGCATAGGCTTTCATAGGATTTAGCGATCGCAAAAATATGATCCATCCTCTCCCCTTCAATCAGTAAATTGATAAAATCAATCGTTATTTTGGACAGACCAAGTGGTTCGCTGACCGCCCTGGCAATCGCTTTGCGGGTGGCCAAAGGAAAGGCCGAGCTCAAAAGAACAGCCCGCAACTCCTTATTCTCTCCCAGCAAGGCAGCCACCCTCTCCAGTTCTTTTCCCAGGGCGTCATAATTCTTCTCTTGCAAACCGATCCCTAAAAAAGCGCGGGCATATTTTCTGGCAATGGTTAGGCTGATCACCTGAGTTCCCTCACCTTTTCGATGTAATCCTTCACCAGTCTCTCCTGGTCTCGGGGTTGGGCGGCCTCCTTCAGGAGGTTTTCCGCCAGTTCGACGGAGAGGTCGACCATCTCTTTCTTCAGGACGGCCCGAGCTTTTTTAACTTCCTGCTCGGCGACGAGTTGGGCTTGTTTGATAATCCGGTCGCCTTCGTCCTTCGCCCGCTCGACGATTCTCTTGCGTTCTGCCTCTCCTTCCCGGGTAATCTTTTGCTGGAGTTCCGTGACTTCCCGGTCCAAGAAATTAAGTTTTTTCTCCCACTCTTCAAAATGAATCCCGGATTCTTCCTCTTTTTTGGAAGCCTGTTCCAGCGTACTTTTGATCCCTTCCTGCCTTTTCGTCAAAAAGGCCCGGACGGGCTTTTTAAGAAGCTGGATCAGCAGGATGAGGATGAGAACAAAACTGATGAGCTGCCAGAGGACTTCTCCGGTGATCCCCCCCCCCCCACCGGACGCCCAAAGGGTATTGGCTAAAAAAGGCAGGAGAAGAATTCCGAGGACGGCCAACCCAATCTTACGGAAATGTCGGCTCATTGCAGGCTCCTCCCCAGAATTTTTTCGGCAATCTCTCGCGAAAGGTTCTGGGCTTGAATCTTCAGGCCGGCGCGGGCCGCCATCGTTTCCTCGGAAATCTTGGTTTTTATTTGCTGGATCGAATGATTGGCCTTCTCCATCGCCTTTTGCAGGATTTCCATCTCCGCCGCCAAACTTTCCTTGCGAATTTCTTCGCGAATCGTTGCCCCTTGGGCCTGGGCCGCGGCAATGCTTTCCCGATAGCGTTCCATCAGTTCTTCAGTGCGCAACTGCAACTCACGGGCTTTTTTCTCGGATCCTTCGACCCGATCTTTTCTCTCCTGGAGGATGGATAAAAAAGGCTTGAAGAGGACCTGACTCAGGATCCCCATCAAGCTGAGAACGATAGCCAGTTGAATGATAAGGGTTAAGTTCAACTCAATCATCGAGCCGTCTCCATTTTTTTACATTCATCAAAACCCATATTTTTATAGCTGCCCGCCAGGGTGAATCTGTAGGCAATTTTTTAGGCCCGGCCCTCTGATCAAAAAATTTCATCTCCGGAGCAGGTCGAGAATTCGTTCCAGTTCCTCTGGAGAATAGAATTCGATTTCGATCCTACCCCTTTTCCCTCTCCCGACGATTTTTACCTTTGTCCCTAAAACTCTCTGGAGTTCTTCCACCAGAGGATTCCACTCCGGGTCTTTTTTCGCGCGGGCAACGTGGCTTTTACCATGAATTTTCTTGACCAGGCTTTCGGTCTGGCGAACCGAAAGGCCGGCGGAGAGCACTTTTTTCAGAGCCATCCTTTGTTTATCGGCCCCTTCAAGGCTGAGAAAGGCACGTCCATGGCCCATGCTGATCAAACCGTCGGATAGGCTTTGTTTGATCTCCTGAGGAAGTTTGAGCAACCGGATCATGTTCGTGACGGTTGTCCGGTCTTTGCCGACTTTCTTGGAAATTTCTTCCTGGGTTAAATGGAACTGGTCCATCAACCCCTTGAAAGCTTCGGCCTCCTCGATGGGATTGAGGTTCTCCCTTTGGATGTTCTCGATCAAAGAAAGCTCCAGGATCTCCGTTTCAGGAACTTCCTTGATCAGGATGGGAACCTCTTTTATGCCAGCCTTCTGAGCGGCCCGCCATCTTCTTTCCCCGGCAATAAGTTCAAAGGAGTTCCCCTTCCGCCGGACAACCAGCGGCTGGAGAATTCCTTTTTCCCGGATGGAACTCACCAACTCCTGAAGCTGGCCATTCCCAAAGGCCTTCCGGGGCTGAAAAGGATTGGGCTGAATCTCCTCGATCCCGCAAACCTGAAAAGCTTTTTTTCCTTCAAACTCCGAAGACGGCTTTTCCGGGATCAACGCTCCCAAACCTTTTCCCAACGCCTGGCGAGCACTCAACAGTTCCAACCCCTCTTCATCTGCCTCGATTCATAGCCTTAAAAATGAATGACGATTCACTCTAATAAAACCGAAGAAAAATGTCAAAAGAAAAATGAAAACTTTTTAGAAAAAAATGGATCATCTCCAATTTAGTTGGTCGATCACACCCATCTTCTCGTTGCCCG
>CAZIDC010000266.1:0-2148 GCA_964537885.1 uncultured Syntrophaceae bacterium
AAGAGGGAAAGGATTTTCTTCCTCAGATCAGGATCGATCCTCCATCCACAAAGATCGTCTGGCCGGTGATGAAATCGGATGCGGGCGAAGCCAGTAAAATGGCCATGCCCACATGATCCATCGGCTGCCCCATCCGCCCCAGGGGCATGGACTGGATCCTTGCTTTCAGGTCTTCGGGGTTGTCTTCGAAAAATTTCCGGTTGAAATCGGTCAAAGTCGGCCCCGGAGCGATGGCATTTACATGAATATTGTAAGGAGCCCACTCCAGGGCGAAGACTTTGGTAAGGTGGGACACCCCGGCTTTGGATATGGCATAGACCCCTCTCCCCGGCTGAAGCACCTGCACGATATTAGAGGAGATGTTGATAATTTTCCCCTGTTTCCGTTTGATCATTTCCGCCCCCACAACCTGGCAGCAGAGAAAAACGCCGCGCAGGTTGACGTTCATGACCAAGTCCCATTCTTCATCGCTAACTTCCCCGATGGGTTTCCGCAAGATCGTCCCGGCGCAATTCACCAGGACGTCGATCTTGGGGAACTCCCGCAAAGTTGCCGAAACCATGTTTTGCACAGATCTTCGGTCCGTCACATCAACCGGGAGCGAATGAGCTTTTAAATTTTTTCTCCGGATTTTTTCGGCGGCATCTGCCGCACGTTCAGCGGCGATATCGGCGATGACACTGACCGCCCCGGCAGAGGCCAGCCCTTCAGCGATCGCGAAACCAATGCCCCGGCCTCCGCCGGTAATGACGGCAACTTTTCCTGCAAGGTCAAAAAAGTCCATTCTGAGCCTCCTTATTTCCAAAGGAACCCACCATGATAGGTAAAACGTAACAGAAATGAAATTATGGGTCAAGGGGCAAAGAAAGTTTGTCTATTGAGCTTCGGGAGATAATCTGATAAAAAGAAAAAAGGAAGAATTCCGGGAGAGGAGTTAACCATGGACGTGCGGATTGTGATTTGCGGTTTGGGAAGGGTGGGGCAGGCCTTTATCGGCCTGATCATGCAGAAAGAGAAAAGCCTGAAAGAGCGGTACGGTTTGAACTTGAAAGTTGTGGCGGCCGTGGACATCGGGGGGGGTGCTGTCTCCCAGGAAGGGTTGCCCCTGGAGGGCCTTCTGGCCCATCTTAAAAAGGGCGCGCGGGTGGAAGACATGGCTAACTATGGGAAAAAAGGCTATTCCGGGGAAGAGGCTCTTTCCTCCAGCTTAGCCGATCTCCTTGTCGAGACCACGCCGACCAATATCATAGATGGTGAACCCGGCCTCACCCACATTCGGGCCGCCCTCAAACATGGGCAGCACGTGGTCACTGCCGCGAAAGGGCCGCTGGTCATCCGGTATAATGAGCTTAAGGAATTGGCGGCCAAGTCCCAGGTCAAATTGATGATCAGCGCCGCCACCGCCGCGGCCCTGCCAACTTTAGATGTAGGTCTATCCTGCCTGGCCGGGACGGAAGTCCTTGCCGCCGAGGGGATCCTCAACGGGACCACGAATTACATCCTGACTCGAATGTACGAGGACGGATGCCCTTACGCCGAAGCCTTGGCCGAAGCCCAGCGCATGGGCGTGGCCGAGCCGGACCCGTCGCTCGACGTGGAAGGAAGGGACACGGCCAACAAAATTTTTCTCGTCGCCAAGGAAATTTTTAACGCCGGCCTCTCCTTGAAAGATGTTGCCGTTGAAGGGATTACCAGGGTGACTCCCGAAGAAATCCAGCAGGCCAAGAAGGACGGAAAGGTCATCAAGCTCATCGGCAAAGTGGAGAGAAAAGAAGGGAAGATCACCGCCTCCGTGGCCCCCTTGGCTTTATCTTTGGACCATCCCTTGGCCAGCGTCCGGGGCACGGAAAAGGCTATTTCTTACCTCACGGATACCATGGACCGGGTAACGGTCTCCGGCGGGAAATCCAACCCCCTGGGAGCAGCCGCGGCCATTCTGAAAGACATTATCCGGATATATAAGGCGTAAGGAAGTAGGCGATAGGCGAGAGGCAAGAGGCGATAGGCCATAGGCAATAGTTTAAAAGTGCAGGGGACCTCTGGTACCAGGAGAAAAAATAGGCGTAAGGGGAAAAGCCCAGGGCTCAAGGAATAAATCGGAATAATTAAAACATAAAAAGCAGAAAGAAAGGATGACTTTTTGCTTTT
>CAZIDC010000266.1:2248-4761 GCA_964537885.1 uncultured Syntrophaceae bacterium
GAAAACGCCGGCCGCTTCTTTAAGGAAGCAAGGGTGGATGCCGTCAAGTTAGAGGGCGGAGTCCGGGTCGCCAGCCGGATCCGGGCAATGGTTGACGCCGGCATGTTAGTGATGGGCCACATCGGGCTTACCCCCCAGAGCTCCTCCCAGTTAGGCGGCTTCAAAGCCCAGGGGCGCACTCTGGATAGCGCCCAAGCCCAGGTCGAAGACGCTCTGGCCGTGCAGGAAGCGGGCGCGGCTATGATCCTTCTGGAAGCCATCCCTCCTGAGGTTTCCGGCTATATCCGGGACCTCCTGACCATCCCGGTTTTGAGCATCGGCGCCGGACCTTATTGCGACGGGCAGCTCCTCATTGTCAGCGATATGCTCGGGATTTTCGAAGCCTTCACCCCCAAATTCGTAAAGCGCTATGCCGAAGTGGCCAAAATCTGCACCGAAGCTTTGACCGCCTATGTTCAGGACGTGAGGGGCAGGGTTTTTCCGGAGCCCAAGCACATCTACCCGATGATTCCCGAGGAACTGGTCAAGTTCAAAGATTGGGCTGCAGCGGAGAAGAATACCCGGGAGAAAAAGCCCTCAAAATGAACCCAGGTGGAAAATGGCCCATGACCATGGATCGCCTAAGCGGAGGGGCCCTCCTCCTTTTAGCCATTTACGTAATGATTGAGACTCGCGTCCTGCCCCTCGGGACCCACAGCCGGCCCGGTCCCGGATATCTGCCCTTGCTCCTTTCTTCTTTCCTGGCGATACTCGGAATCATCCTGATCGTCCGAGGTCGACTTTCCGCGGCCTCCCGATCGGTAAAGTGGACAGAAGGCCGTCATGCCCTGGCCATCCTGGCCGGTTGCGCTTTTACCGCCCTGGCCCTGGAAAGCCTGGGCTACCGCATTACCATGGTCATTCTGTTGGCCTTCTTATTTGGGGTGATGGAGCGGCTCAAGTGGTGGATGGTCTGTGCCCTGACCTTAGGTCTTGCCTTCGGCTCTTTTTGGGTTTTTGATACGCTGCTCAGAGTCATCCTGCCGCGCGGAGGTTTTGGATTTTAATGGTCGAAACTCTGCAAAATTTGTATTTAGGATTTTCAACGGCCTTAACCCCGATAAATTTTTTTTACGGCTTCATCGGTTGCCTGATCGGTACGATGGTGGGAGTCCTTCCGGGGGTCGGCCCCCTGGCCGGGATCAGTTTGCTCCTCCCGACGACCTTTGGTTTGAATCCGACCTCGGCTTTAATCCTCCTGGCCGGAATCTATTATGGCGCCATGTACGGCGGCTCCACAACCTCCATCCTCATGAGGATTCCAGGGGAAGCAGCCTCGGTGATGACCTGTATAGATGGCTATGCCATGGCGCAGAAAGGCCGGGCTGGCCCGGCCCTGGCCATCTCGGCCATCGGTTCCTATATTGCGGGAACGGGAAGCGTAATCGGTTTGATGTTTCTCGCGCCCACCCTGGCCAAATACGCCCTTGGCTTCGGCCCCCCCGAATATTTTTCTTTGCTCATCCTGGGACTCTTAGTGCTCGGGTACATGACCGGGGGATCGATGGTCAAGAACCTGGCCATGATCGTTTTGGGCCTGCTCTTTGGCATGATCGGCATCGACCATTTCACCGGGTACTTTCGTTTTTCCTACGGAGTGGTTGCGCTGGGAGACGGGGTTGGAATTGTCCCGGTGGCCGTCGGTCTTTTCGGCATCTCCGAAATTTTAACAACTGCCGGCCAGTCCATCCGGCCGGAAGTGATTAAGCCTCGGCTGAAAGATCTTTTGCCAACCAGGAAGGAGCTTCGGGCGTCTCTTGGTCCCATCGGGCGCGGCTCCATCCTTGGTTTCTTGATCGGCATCATTCCCGGCTCGGCCCATATCATCTCCACTTTCATCTCCTATGCCGTGGAGCGGAAGCTATCCCGGCATCCCGAACGTTTTGGCCAGGGGGCGATTGAGGGAGTGGCCGGCCCCGAATCGGCCAATAACGCGGCGAGCTGCGGGGCGCTCGTTCCGATGCTGGCTCTCGGCGTGCCCACGGGCCCCATCCCCGCAGTTTTGCTGGCCGCCCTGATGGTCCAGGGGATCAACCCCGGTCCTTTGCTGATAAAAGAACAACCCGTAATCTTCTGGGGATTAATCGCCAGCATGTATGTGGGCAACTTGATCCTCCTGCTGCTGAATCTTCCGCTGGTGGGGATTTTTGTAAATTTTTTAAGGGTTCCCTATAAAATACTCTATCCCACAATCCTGATGTTATGCGTGGTTGGGGTGTACGCGGTCAACACCAATATCGTGGACCTCTGGATTATGACCCTGATGGGTGTCCTGGGTTACGTCTTGCGGAAATACGGTTTTGAAACTGCTCCCATCGTTCTGGGGGTTGTCCTGGCTTCGATCATTGAAATGAGCTTCCGCCAGGCCCTGGCCATGTCCGACGGCAGTTATGCGATTTTTTTTCAGCGCCCGATCTCGGTGGTTTTTTTGGGAGGAGCCGGCATCATGATCCTTCTCGCTCTTAAACCTTTGG
>CAZIDC010000267.1:0-1255 GCA_964537885.1 uncultured Syntrophaceae bacterium
GGACGCCGTTAGATTCCCAGATAGGCTTCCTTCACCCTTGGGTCCTGCAACAGTTCGGCGGCTTTCCCCTCCATGACGATCCGGCTGTTCTCCAGCACATAAGCCCTCTGCGCCAGTCCAAGGCTTTGAAGGACATCCTGGGAAATGAGCAGGACCGTAAGACCCTCCTGATTTAGCTTTCCAATGATCTGGAAGATCTCCTGGCTGGCCTTGGGCGATAGGCCCAGGGAAGGCTCGTCGAACATGATGAGCTTGGGCCGCGACATCAGGGCCCGACCCAGAGCCAGCATCTGCTGCTCTCCCCCGCTCAGGGTGGCCGCCAGCTGCTTTTTTCTGGAGGCCAAGAGGGGGAAAAGGGCGTACACCTGCTCGCGGCTCTCGTGAAACCGTCTTTTGGCCCCGGGAAGATAGGCCCCCATTTCCAGGTTGTCGATCACCTTCATCCGCGGGAAGATCTTGCGACCCTCGGGGACCTGGATAATGCCCCGGCTGCAAATCTCATAGGTCGGGAGGCCGTCGATGCGGTCCCCT
Source organism: uncultured Syntrophaceae bacterium (assembly GCA_964537885.1). GTDB lineage: Bacteria > Desulfobacterota > SM23-61 > SM23-61 > SM23-61 > CAZIDC01. The sequence continues at coordinate 532 of CAZIDC010000267.1, forward strand.
TCGAACCGGACTGTTCCGGAAGCCGCCTTCATCAGGCCGGAAATCGTCTTCAACAGCGTCGTCTTCCCGGCTCCGTTGGAACCGATGATGGAGACGAGTTCCCCTTTTTCTACGACGAAAGAAACTTCGCGCAGAGCGGGCAGGTGGCCGTAGAATACGCTGAGATCAGATACCTGGAGCATTTCCCAGATAGGCCTCGATGACGCCGGGATTTTGGGTCACTTCTTCCGGCGTCCCTTCCGCAATTTTTTCCCCGAAATGGATGACCATAACCCGGCCGCACGTCTTCATGATCGCCTTCAGCACATGTTCGATGATAAATAGGGTCGTTCCGTATTTCTGCTGGATTCCCTTGACTAGCCGGATGGCCTCGTTGACCTCCGTTTCATTCAGCCCGGCGAACACCTCATCCAGCAGAAGAATTTCCGGGCGGGTGGCCATGGCCCGGGCGATCTCCAAGCGCTTGCGGTCGGCCAGCTTCAAATTCTCGGCCAACACGTCTTTTCGTTTTTCCAGGCCGGTGAAGTGGAGGATCTCTTCCGATTTTTGGAGGGCGCTCTCCATGTTCCTGACGCCCTCCCGGCCGTACAGGGCGCCGATGGCGATATTTTCCATAACCGTCATGTTCAGGAGGGGCTTGACAATCTGGAAGGTCCGCCCGATTCCCATCTTGGAAACCTCATACGGCTTGCGCCCATCAATCCTTTTTCCCCGGAAGGTGAGC
>CAZIDC010000267.1:1355-4759 GCA_964537885.1 uncultured Syntrophaceae bacterium
ATCCCGTTGGGCATGAAAATGATGACCACGATGAACAATAATCCATAGAGGATGCGGGCGATCTCCGCGCCCACGAAGGTTGTGAGAAATTCGTTGACCAGGGACAGGGAAACGGCCCCGATCAAGGCCCCCAGCCAAGACCCGCCGCCGCCGAAAAGAGTCATGAGCACGATCAGGATGGAAACCATGACATCGAATACATTTTCCGGAGATATGTAGGTCAGGTAGTAGGCATGAAGGCCGCCGGCCACCCCCGGGAAAAATGCGCTCAGGACGAACGCCAGAATCTTGACCCGGGGGGTATGAATGCCGAGGGTTTGGGCCACCTCTTCATCCTCCCGAATGGTAACCAGCCCTTTCCCCAGTTTCGACCCTTCCATCCAGCGCACGAACAGGATCACCAGGATCATCAGGGTAAGCATGAGCTCGTAGAAAATGGCCCGGATGATATGGATGGGTTTCTTCATGGCCGCCAGCCAGAGACCTTCCACGCCCCCGAAGAGATCGATGTTCTGCACCACCATGTGGACCACGAAAGCAAAGCACATGGTGACCACCGCGAAATACGGTCCTCGAAGCCGCAGGCAGGGGTACCCGATCACAAACGCCACGGAGGCGGCGACCAAGCCTCCCGGGATGGAAGACAAAATCGTCGCCACCGGGGAAAGGGCGAGTTTGTTCATCAGGAAGGCGGTGGTATACGCTCCCAGCCCGAAAAAGGCTACATGGCCAAAGCTCAGGTAGCCGGTGAATCCTCCGATGATGTTCCAGCTCTCGGCCAGAACCACATACAGGAAAACCATGTACAGCATGGACAGGAAATAAGGCGCCGGCGAGAAAAGGGGAAAAAGGGAGAGCAAAACCGCAACGCCGATGGCCAGATAAAAGTAGGTCCGATTCTTCTGCCCTGCTTGCGATGGTTGGGTCATTACACTCCCGTTTTGAAGAGGCCCTGGGGACGAACCAGGAGAACGACGATGAGGAGACCGAAGGTCAGAACATTGATCCACTGATAGGGGATGAAAGCCATGCATAGCCCGGTTATGACCCCCAGGATCAGCCCGGCAAGGGCGGTTCCCAGAATGCTGCCGACTCCTCCCACGATCACCACCAGAAACATGTAGATGAGCCAGAAGTTGTGCACCGGAGGGTCAAAGGTATACATCATGGCCATGGCTACCCCGCCCAATCCCGCGGCGGCAATCGCCAGTCCGAAGGCGATCTCGGAAACCTTCTGCAGGTTGATCCCCATCAGGGCCGCCCCTTCTTTTTCCTGCCAGGTAGCCTGCACCGCTTTTCCCGTATGGGTGTGGTTTAAAAACAGGTAGAGGAGAAAGATCCCTACTGCCGCCAGACCGAAACCGATCAACTGGGAGATGGGCAGACCCACCTCCCCGATGAAGACCGCGGTCCCGGAATAGGAGGGGTTCAGAACCCGCGGGTCGGCCTTCCAAATCCAGAGCATGATGTTCTCAACGACAATGGCCAGGCCGAAGGTCAGGACCATGGAAGCGACGATCGTTTCCCGGGCCTTGGTGATGGGCCGGATCAGGCCCCGGTGGAGGATCATGCCGCCGAAGAAGAAGCAGGGAAGGGTGATCAAAAGTGACAGAAGGGGATCCAGCCCTGTTTTGGCCAGCAGAGAATAGGCGATATAGGCGGCCAGGACCCCGAAGCCGGCGTGGGCGATGTTGATGACCCGCATTACGCCCCAAGTAAGACTGAATCCGACTCCCAGAAGAGCATAAATCCCCCCCATCAGGATCCCGCTGGCTAAAGATTGCAGCAGAATAATTTCAAACATCCACAACCGTCCTAAGATTTATTTCCAGGCCGGCTTGGGGTAAACTCCCTTGTGGGACCTGATTCCCGCAGGGTAAATCAGCTCGACTTTGCCGCCAATGACCTGAGTGGCGTAGGTGAACGGGGGCGGAAGTCCTTTTTCGTCAAAGGAAAACGTTCCGGCTACGGTTTCCACCTTGTTCTTCTTCAACCAGTCTCGAATCTTGGTCTGGTCCAGCCCCTTGGTTCCCTCCACTCCGGCAAAGAGGGTCTGCAGCCAGGCTACGGAGAATCCGAAATAGGTGTCCACACTGTCCAGGTTCAGTTTTTCCTTGACCCGTTTGATCAGCATCTTATTGCTGGGATTGTTCAGCTTCTCATGGTAGGAGGTGCCGGAGACAATGAAATTGCCGTCCTCGCCCAGTTCCCTGGTCCACGCCGGGATGGCGGACCCGACTCCCTGGAAATAGGCCTTGGGATTGTATTTCAAGGCTTTGGCCGCCTTCACAGTCATCACCCCATCCGGGAACACGCCGCCGGAGATGAAGAGGTCGCAGTTCATCTGTTTCGCCTTCATGACCAGGGGTTCGGCTGAAGGGAGGGGGAGATTGTACTTCTCATTGATCACCACCTGGATGCCCAGCTTCTTGGTGTATTCATCGACGGAGGGCAGCAGGGCCGTACCCACCGGGTTGTTCATGATATACACGGCAGCCCGCTTCGGTCTCTGGTCCGCCGGAAAGGTCTCCAACCACTGGAAGCCTCCGAGAAACCACCACTCGCCCATCAGGGGAGGAGCCCCGAAGGAATAAGTATACCCCTGGGTGAAGGAGGCCATGTGTCCGCCCATGGAGACATAAACCATCTTATACTTTTCGGCCACCGACATTACGGGCCGGGCTGCGGTCCCGGGATACCCGCCCAGGAGTAGGTCCACCTTGTCAACGGTAATGACTTTTTCGGCAAGCTTCACCGCGTTGTCGGGCTTGCCTTCATCATCATAAACGACAAGTTTGATCGGTCGCCCGAGAACCCCCCCTTTGGCGTTGGTTTCTTCGACCCAGAACTCATACCCCTTCTGGATCACTTTCGCGGTTTCCGCCCAAACCCCGGTCAGGGGCAGCGATCCGCCGATCACGATGGGTTTCGGCTGCGCCCCGGCCAGCCCCCCAAACAGCAAAATCAAAGAAAAGACGAGAGTCAAAACCAACCAAAACGTTTTTCTTTTCATGGATCATCCTCCTTTGAAAAAATTCCCGGATTTTTAAAATGGCGGAAAATCTGTGTCTTACCGCCAATGGACCATCGGCAGGCCGGGAACCGGCGAGCGGAAATAGGGAATGCGGGTGCCCTTGAGGCTGCCGATGTAAGCCGTGAGAAGATCGGGTCCGCCGAAAGTGATGCTGGCAAACCAGGGGGCCAGGGTCCCGCCGCCGGTCAGCATTATCTCCGGGGTCAGGCGATCTTCGCCAAAAGCCTTTTCCATGGCCAGAGAAGCCGCCTCGTTCCCGTCGTCAAGAAAAATGTGGAATTCCCCTTCCGGGGTCAAAAAGAAAAGCTGGTCGGACATGACCAGGGTTCCCCACAAATTCCCGAAAGCGTCGAAAGCAATGCCGTCGGGG
>CAZIDC010000268.1:0-1380 GCA_964537885.1 uncultured Syntrophaceae bacterium
AGGAATTGCTTTTGATGCCGACCACATCCGAGTTCAGGAAAAGCTTCCGCCAGGCTGCCATGGGGGTTTTCTCTTCCAGAAGGGTTTTGAGGGCTTCATCCAGCATGCTGCGGAGAATTTCCCCCTGAACTTTTCCTCCTGCCGTAAAAACCTCGGGATTCCGAATCAGCACGACTTTGGCCTTCGGCTCGGCTTGGGCCGCAACGGAAAACCCCGAACTCAAGGCCACAGTTAGGGCCGCTCCGGTTGTCCCCCGAAGAAAATCCCGCCGGGTAATCATTTCTGCCTCTTTCATGGTCCCTTTTCTCTTAACTTTCCTTCAGCGCCCTTGATCAATTCGTCCGCATCAGCCAAAGCGGGGGCCCCGAAAACGACCAGAATAAATTCTTTCTGCCGTTTGGCTATGGTCCATTTCCGGTCTTCCGTCTCCAACCGCCCTTGGGCCAATGCTTCGGGCATGTAGGCTTTTTTAAAACTCTGCAAAGCTCCTTCAGCCTGTTTGGCCGTTGGGTAATGAATGAGGAGGAGATGGGTTTTTTGCTTGTCTTGAAGATACTGAGCCAGGACAGCTTCCGTTTCCCGGTTTAAGTTGAAGATGTTCTTGTGGGCTATAAAAAAGCGCTGGTTGAGGAGGACGTGGTTCCGGAGATAACGAACGCTCTTGGCGACGAACCCGTCCGGCAGGTAATGAATCAGCCCCGGCGTCGGACCGCTCATCTTGATTGAACTGGCCAACTCCCGTCCGAGACGGAGGATTACGGGCTGGGCCTCCGAGCTTTCACCTTCCCCATATATGCTGACAAAATACTTCCCCTTCCAGAACCTCAGCAGTCCCCCCCCGAACTCCGACCCCTGTCCAATTCCAGCATCTTCATCCTGGCGTTCGATGGAAAAGACTCCATACGCATCTTCCGGGGATCCCATCTCGAAGGCTTCCACCATAAGGGGAGGTTGGCCCGGTTGCTCAAAGCGGCGGACAGCAAGACTTTGAAAGCGATAGGCGAGGTAAAGCTCTGCGGCTCCATCCATGTAATCGAAAATAGTCCGGGAATTGTAATTCATCTCTTTCCCGTCCCATTTCCAGCCACCTGCTTCCGAAGGCAGGGATATCTCGTTTTCCACTTTTCCTTTCTCTTCGCCCTTTGCTCCCTCGGTCCCGAATATTAATATTATGATAGCAAAAAAGAGCCACTTGCGCATTTCATATTCCCATTAAAGGCAGTAATACGTAGGCGGGTTTATGCCTGTGTAGGTGTTTTGCGCTTTTACACTTCTACCCGTCTACGCCTCCACGCATTTATCACGGATGTTTGCAAATCACATTCAGAAGGGCCTGGCGTTTTTCTTTCCGGACCGCTTTCACCGCCCGTTTGAGCGCCG
>CAZIDC010000268.1:1480-4755 GCA_964537885.1 uncultured Syntrophaceae bacterium
AGAAGGGCCTGGCGTTTTTCTTTCCGGACCGCTTTCACCGCCCGTTTGAGCGCCGGGACGATCTCTCCCGGATCCTCAACCCTTTCTCCATAACCCCCGAAAGATTCGGCCACTTTTTCATACGCCGGCGAGGGTTCGAGGTCGCAGAGTTCGAAATGGTTTTTCTTGACTGCCCAGCCTTGAGGATAAAGGTCCATAACCGAACCCTTTACGGCATTCCAGCATTGGTTATTGAAAACCACTACAACAACGGGAAGGTTTTGCCCCACAAAATGGCAGGCGGTCGGAGCGGTGAAATGGTAAGTCCCGTCGCCCATGCAGACGATCGGCACGCTATCCGGCCGGGCCAGTTTGACGCCGAGTGCGGCCCCGAAGCACCATCCCAGGCCGCTAACCATCGGGGAGCCGTAGAAGGAACCCGGTTCATTGATCTTAACCTGATGAGGACGCAGGTCGTATTCGTTGATGAGGACGGTTGCCGCATCCCGAACTTTTCCCACGCAATGGGACAGCCATTCCATATCGATGGGGCGGTCTTTTCTAAATTTTTGGGCTTGGGTTTTCCAGGCAGCTCTCTGAGCCTCATGCTCCCGGGTCCATCGTTCGAACCGTTCCTGGATCATCTTTCTTTTTTTGGACGTGGGAGCAGAAAACGCCGCCCTCAAAGCTTGCAGCGCGGCCATAGGATCAGAAGAAATAGGAACGTCTGCGGGAAAAGTGCGCATGGGATAACGCGCAAAAAAGGGATCGATCCCGATCTGAATGACTTTAACGCCCGGCCCGGGTTTGGAACGAATGGGAAACCAGGGAACATCGCTTTCGATCACCAGGATCACATCGGCCTTCTCTAAGTATTTCATGGGATCAAAACCCAGATGCAGCGGGTGTTCGGTCGGGAAATTCAGGTAAAGGTTGCTGATGGCGATCGTCACCGGGATGGCCAAGGTTTCGCAGAGTTTTACCAGTTCTCCGACTGCTGCCGGATTTTTCCCCACCATGGAAGTAATCACAAGGGGGTTCTCGGCATCCTGCAGTAATGCCGCGGCCTGGCGGATGGCTTCGGCGTCCGGCCCCGGTCTGGCGTAGAGCCTCGGGCCGGCCGGAGTATAGGTGAACTCTGTTTGTTCTTCGGCCAGGACTTCCCGCGGAAGGCTCAGGTAGACCGGGCCCTTGGGCTCGGACATGGCGATGTTGAAAGCGCGGTCGACAACCTTTTCCACCTGGGCAAAATTCCTGAGTTCGTAATCCCATTTAACGTATTCGCGCACCATGGATGCCTGATCGAAGGACTCCTGCGCCCAGTGAATCTGCAGGTTACGCCCTCCCTTTACCTCTCCCTCGGTAATCGGTGTTCTACCCGCCGTGAAGATTAAGGGGATTCCCGCCCTAAAGGCGTTCATGACGCCGGTCAACCCGTTGGCAGTCCCCACGTTCACGTGGACCATGACAACCTGGGGTTCTCCGGTGACCATGGCAAACCCGTGGGCCATGCTGACCGCCGTGAATTCGTGGGGCACGAGAATGGGCTTCGGGAAAAATTTTCCTTCGGCCGCAAACCGGGCAAAGCCTTCAACCAGGGGAGCAAAGTCCGTCCCGGCATTCCCGAAAAAATATTTGACCCCTCGATCCCTGAGCAGCTCTAAGTATGCCTGGCCAACGTTATCGATGGGGATGGTTACGGTGGCGGGGCCATTCTTCCCGGGAATCTTGACATTGGCCATGAAGTCCTCCTTAAGGTTGAGTGACTAAAGTGTCTAAAGTGAACTAAAGTGACTAAAGTTGAAAAAAATAATTTTCTTGGCGATGAAATTGCCGCCGAAAAAATAAATACGGATCATCTCCCATTTAGTTGGTGGTTGAGACCAGCTTTAACGTTGCCCCGGCAAGAGGGCATCCGGCGAAGACAAAAACGGCCGGGATTCGCCTTCCAATAACAATCCCACTCCATTTCCGCAAAGAGACGCGGGGGGAAAGGGATAGCCTGTCTGAAAACGGCAGAAGCCCGCATTAAGCAAAGAGGGAAAACCGCCTTTTTTGGCGAGCCGGATGCCCTCTTGCCGGGGCATGGGATCACTAAACAAGAAAAGATCCATAAATTCTTTAATCAGTCCTTCAAAAGCTCCCGGGCAATGACCATCCGCTGCACTTCGGAGGTCCCCTCGAAAATCCGGTACAACCTCATGTCGCGGTATATCCGCTCGATGGGGGATTCTTTCATGTAGCCCATCCCGCCATGGATTTGCAGGGCCGAGTCCACGGCGCGATTGACCATCTCCGTGCAATACACTTTGACCATGGCCGCTTGCTTCGTTACCCTTTGTTTCTGGTCGCGACACCAGGCCGTATGGTAGACCATCTGCCTTCCGGCGTAGAGGGAGATGGCCATATCCGCGAGCATCCACTGGATTGCCTGGTTGGCCGATATGGGCTTGCCGAACTGCACCCGCTGTTTGGAGTGGGCGATGGACAGATCCAGACAAAACTGGGCCGTCCCGATACATACCGCGGCAATGGTAATCCGCCCCTTTTCCAACACCTTCATCGCCGTAACAAACCCTTTTCCTTCTTCGCCCCCGATGATGTTTCCTACCGGAACCTGACAGTCTTCAAAGACGAGTTCGGCGGTATTATTGCCCCGGATGCCCATTTTTTTATCGATCTTGCCCACGGAAAACCCGGGAAACGTCTTCTCCACGATGAAAGCCGTGACCCCGCGGGGCCCTTTCTCTTTATCGGTAACGGCCATCACGGTGACGACGTCGGCAATGTCGCCGTTGGTGATAAAGTGTTTCAAGCCGTTGAGCAAATAGACGTCCCCTTTTTTAACCGCCTTGGTCTGGATATTGGCCGCGTCCGAACCGGCATTGGGCTCGGTTAAGGCAAAGGCTGCGGTCCATTCGCCGCTGGCGATCCGGGGAAGATATTTTTCTTTCTGTTCCGGGGTTCCGTCGATCAAGATTCCCTGGGACCCGATTCCGTTGTTGGTTCCGAAGCGGGAACGGAAACAGGAATTCACCCGCCCGAATTCTTCGTTCAGCGCGCACTCTCCCAGGGTGTTTAGACCCATCCCCCCGTATTGTTCCGGGATGGACAACCCGAAGAACCCGAGGTCCCGCATCTTCTGCACGATGGGCTCGGGAATTTTCTCTGATTCTTCAACTTGCTGGGAGATTGGTTCCAGTTCATTTTTAACAAAACGGCGGACGGTATCCCGCATGAGGCGTATGTTTTCCGGCAACTCGAAGTCCATTTCTTATCCTCCTTTAAATAATCTT
>CAZIDC010000269.1:0-4748 GCA_964537885.1 uncultured Syntrophaceae bacterium
GTTCACCCTGAGCCTGTCGAAGGGTAAATTACGGACTTTTGCAAGAAGCTCCTATTTATAGACATTTACTTTGATTTTCGCCGGTCGATTACTTTCGAAGTCTTCCCTTCCTGAGGCTGGAGGCTTTCCGGCGCCACCAGTTTAACTTTGGCGCTTACCCCGACAACCTCCCGAAGCTTACGCTCAATCTTGGAAGATATATTCTGGAGGATTTTGATTTCGTCGGAAAATACCCCCTCATTCATCTCCACCTTTATTTCCAGCGTGTCTACCCCTTCAACCCGGTCGGCAATGATCTGATAACGCGGTTCCACCCCTTCCACCTCCAGGAGGATGGCTTCGATCTGCGAGGGGAAGACATTGACTCCCTTGATGATCAGGATATCATCACTGCGCCCGAATACTTTTTTCATCCGGACCTGCGTGCGGCCACAGGGACACGGGGAATCATCCAGAGAAGTAATGTCGCGGGTCCGGTAACGAACCAAGGGGAAGGCCTCTTTGCTCAGGGTGGTCAGGACCAACTCCCCTTCGGTCCGCGGGGGAAGGACCCGGAGAGTCTGAGGGTCGATGATCTCCGGGATAAAATGATCTTCGGCAATATGCAGGCCGTTTTGCCATTCGCATTCGGCGGACACCCCCGGACCCATCACTTCGCTGACCCCGTAATTATCCGTGGCCTTGATAAACAACCGTTCTTCGACCTCTTTTCTCAACGCTTCCGGACAGGGCTCTCCCCCGAAGAGACCGATCTTCAGCGAGAGGGATTTAGGGTTGATCCCTCCGCTTTCTATGTATCGCGCCAAAAGGAGCGCGTACGAAGGCGTACCCACCAGGGCTGTGGTTTTATAATCCTGCATGATCATGACTTGTTTGCTGGTGTTGCCGGTAGACATTGGAATCACCGAGGCCCCAATGAGCTCGGCTCCGTGGTGCAACCCGAAAGCGCCGGTAAAAAGCCCGTATTTAAAAGTTATCTGCACCACGTCGTCCTTGGTTACCCCTCCGGCAGCGAGAACCCTGGCGGTCAGCTGGCTCCAATGCTGCAGATCATTGCGGGTGTAGCCGGTAACCGTTGGTTTTCCCGTCACCCCCGAAGAGGAATGGATCCGGACGACCTCCCGCAGAGGGAGAGCGAACATGCCATACGGATAGCTTTCCCGTAAGTCTTCCTTGGCCGTAAGGGGGAATTGGGCCAGGTCTTTGATGCTTTGAATTTCATCCGGAAGAACCTTTAAAAGGTCAAACCTCTTCCGATAGAAGGAGACGTTCCGGTAGACGCGGTTCAAGGTAGACTGGAGGCGCTCTAACTGGAGCTGCTCAATCTCTTCCCTCGGCATACATTCATAGTGGCGGTCCCAGATCATGATCAACCCCCCTTATTCCCAGACTTCCCGGTATTCTTTGCCCAGATACGCGCGCTGGACCTCTTTGTTATTCAACAAATCCTTGGTCTCCCCTTCCAGGATGATGCGGCCCGTCTCGATGACATATCCCCGGTCGGCGATTTTCAGGGCGGCCTTGGCGTTCTGTTCTACCAAAAGAATGGTTGTGGAGCGTTTCTGCAAAACCTGAACGGCCTTAAAGATCCCGCTGACCACCTTGGGGGCCAGTCCCATGGAAGGCTCGTCGAGAAGAAGAAGCTTGGGCCGGGACATCAGCGCCCGTCCGATGGCCACCATCTGCTGTTCCCCGCCGGAAAGAGTTCCCGCCCTCTGTTTTTGCCTCTCTTGCAAAACGGGAAAGAGTTCAAAGAGAAACTCTAAATCTTGAATAATCTTTTTTTTCTCCCCCCCTTGGTAACGCACATAGGCGCCAAGGGTTAGGTTATCCATCACGCTGAGGGGCGCAAAGATCTGTCTTCCCTCGGGAACCTGGCCAACGCCCAGCCGGAGAATTTGTTCGGCGGGAAGGCCGGCGATATTCTGACCGTTAAAAAGCAATCTTCCTTTGGCCAGGCTATGGATGCCCGAAATTACCTTTAAGAGAGTGGTTTTCCCAGCTCCATTGGCGCCCAGAAGGGCCACGATCTCTCCCGGGCTCACGTGGATGGAGACATTACGCAAGGCCTGAACGGCCCCATAGAAGGCGCTCACGCTCTCAACCCTAAGCATCCTCCGCTTCCTCTCCAAGGTAGGCGGCAATGACTTCCGGATTGCGTTGTATTTTCCGCGGGGGACCTTCAGCGATCATCTTGCCGTAGTTAAGAACCAGCACCCCGTCGGAAATCTCCATAACCAGGCTCATGTCATGTTCCACGAGCATTACCGTGATCCCCCGGTCCCGGATGCGCAGGATCGTTTCCGAAAGTTTTCCGGTCTCGCGCATGTTAAGCCCGGCAGCCGGCTCGTCGAGAAGAAGCAGCCGGGGCTGCGAGGCCAAGGCCCGGGCCACCTCCAGAAGTTTCTGTTCACCCAGGGGCAAAGAAACGGCATTCAGATTCGCTTTGCTCTCCAGACCCATGAACCGGAGTTCTTCCCAGGCCGCCTCTTTGATTCCTTTTTCCTCTTGCTGCATCCCTGGAAGACGAAATCCGGCGCTGAAAATGCCGGCCGAGGTCCGGCTGTGCCTCCCGAGCATCACATTTTCCAGAACGGTCATGTTCCCAAAAAGTTCCACGTTCTGGAACGTGCGGGAGATGCCCAAGCGGGCGATAACGTGCGGCCGCAGTCCGTTAAGGGTTCTCCCGTCGAATTCAAAAATCCCTCCGCTGGGCGGAAAAATTCCGGTGATGAGGTTGAAAAGCGTCGTTTTCCCGGCTCCATTCGGGCCAATGATGGATTGAATCATCCCTCCGGCGACGGCAAAATTTAAGTTGTCGATCGCCCGCAAGCCGCCGAATGTTTTCTGCATGTTCCGAACCGTGAGGATCTCCCCGCTCATGGTCCTTTGGCTCCCGCCTCTTTATTGGGGGGAAAAAGTCGCTGGACCCCATCCAAAATTCCCCGGGGCATGAACAGCAGGACCACCATGAGGATGGCTCCGTAGGCCAGGACCTCGAAATCCTCCAGACCGCGGAGATATTCCGGCATAAGGGTGAGAACTGCGGCGCCGACAATAGCCCCCCAGATCGTTTCGGCCCCTCCGACCACGACCATCATTAAAAGCAGGATGGAGAACATTAAACTGAACGAGCCCGGGCTGATAAAAGTTACAAAATGGGCATACAGGCTTCCGGCCATTGAGGCGTAAATAGCGCTCAAGATAAAAACCTGTACTTTATAACCGGAAGCATCCACACCCATGGCGTTGGCGGCCCGCTCGCTTCCGTGGAGGGCCCTCAGGGCTCGTCCCACCCGGGAATTGATTACGTTGAGGGAGAAAAGCAGAAGAAGGATGACTAATCCCCAGACTAAGTATAGATACAGGGCTCCTTCGACGGGGTATCCCCAAAAAGTGAGGGGGGGAATTCCCGACAGCCCGGAAGGCCCACCCGTCAGCTGAGAAAGCTCATTAAAAATAATAAACAAGATTTCCCCGAACCCGAGGGTGGCCACAGCCATGTAGTGACCTTTGAGCCTGAGGGTGGGTTTGCCGACTAAATAAGCAATGGCCGCGGAGAGAAGGATACCGATGAAAAAGGCAACGGCGGGATGGAAAGAGTATTGGGTCGTCAGAATCCCGGACGAATAGGCTCCCAGCCCAAAAAAGGCTGCATGACCGAGTGAAATCTGCCCGGCATAACCCATAAGAAGGGTAAGACCCATGGTGGTGATGGCATTGATTCCCAAAAATACCAGGAGGGTATTAAAGTAATCTGTGCCACCAGCGGCCCAAGGGAACAGGCCGACGGCGATGGCGATCAATAGGATGGGGTAAACATCTTTTTTTTTCATTATTTCCGATTAAAATTTCTTTAATTCGCTTTCTTCCCGGTTTCCGAAGAGCCCGCTGGGTCTCACCCAGAGGATAATCAAAAGGATCAACAAGGCGATGGCATCCTTATACCCCGACGAAATAAGGCCGGCCCCGAACGATTCCAATATTCCGATAATAAACCCGGCCGCGACGGATCCCGGACCACTTCCCAATCCTCCCAGCACGGCCGCGGCAAATCCCTTTAAGGCCAGGAGGGGTCCCCGATCATATTCCATGAGCGTAACCGGGGTAATGATCGTTCCGGCAATAGCCCCCACGGCGGCGCTCAGGCTGAAAGAAACGAGGATCATCTTGCGGACGTTAATGCCCACTAACTGCGAGGCTAAGGGGTTAAAAGAGCAGGCCATCATGGCCTTCCCGGTCAGCGTGCGTTTGAAAAAGAAACCGACCCCCAAAACCACCAGGAGGGTGATCGCCAGGATCCAAAATATTTGAAGCTGAAGGGTCGCTCCCCAAAGTTGCACGGGCTGGCCCGCGCTAAAAGCGGGCAAGGCATAAGGGTCTTTCCCCCAGATGAACATGGCAATCCCCCGGAAAAGAATCGATCCGGCTAAGGTGATGATGATCAGGGTAATGAGGGATACATTCTTCAAAGGATGGATAGCCAGACGCTCGAAAAGGGCCCCCACTATGGTCACCGCAACCACCGTCAACAGGAAACCCACCAGCAAAGGGACCTTCAGCACCATCGTGAGAAAGACCATGATCAGGCCGCCGAGCATGACAAACTCGCCCTGGGCCAGGTTGATGATTCCCGTGGCGTTGTAGATCATGGTGAATCCCAGAGCCACTAAGGCATAAATGGACCCCAGGGTCAAGCCGGTGAAAAGATATTGGAGCAATTGGCTGGCAAAGGTCATAAAAAAAAT
>CAZIDC010000270.1:0-4731 GCA_964537885.1 uncultured Syntrophaceae bacterium
CGGAAAGACCAATACCCCTGAATTCGGCGGTAAGTTTGCGACCGATAACGCCGTCTTCGGGGCCAGCCTAAATCCCTGGAATCCGCAGCGGAGCACCGGGGGCTCTTCAGGGGGAGCAGCAGCCCAGGTGGCTGCGGGGATGGGTCCTCTGGCCATAGGGAACGATGGAGGGGGTTCCATCCGTGTGCCTTCTTCCTGTTGCGGAGTGTATGGGTTGAAACCGCAGTTCGGGCGCATCCCTTCCTGGCCCCGCCACGACAGCTGGAGTACGTTGAACCATGAAGGCCCGATTACCCGAACGGTGCGGGATGCCGCAGCTCTCCTGGATATTCTATCCGGGCCGGATGAACGAGACCGCACCAGCTTGCCGTCTTCAGGAGTAAACTACCTGAAGGCCTGTGAAGGAGACATCCGCGGCCTCAAAGTGGCTTGGAGCCCCGATATGGGGTATGGAAAAGTGGACCCGAAGGTTAAGGAGATTTGTCAGAAGGCAGTGAAAGTTTTTGGGGAGATGGGCTGCTTCGTGGAAGAGGCCAATCCCGGAATCCCTTGCCCGGATACGATCTTCTTGAACATCATTGTTCCCCGGATGGTCGTATGGCTGGAGCGGGAATTGCCCGAAAATTTCCAGGAGAAAATGGACCCCATGCTTGCGGTCTTCCTTCCCTTGATGAACGCCCTTTCAACCCGGGATGTCATCAAGGCGATCTATGGCGCGGACGCGCTCTGGGACAAGATTTCGGTCTTTTTCGCAAAATATGACCTGCTGCTCACGCCAACCATCGCTACTCCCCCTTTTGAACTGGGGGTTTTCGGTCCGGCAGAGGTCGCCGGTGAGAAAGTGGGCCCCCTGATCCCCTTCTTTACCTTTCCCTTCAATTTGACGGGGCAACCGGCGGCCAGCATCCCCGCGGGCTTCACCGAAGACGGATTGCCGGTAGGGCTCCAAATCGTCGGGCGCCGATATGATGAGCCTACCGTGTTGCGGGCTTCAGCCCGTTTTGAAGAGGCCCGGCCCTGGGCCGATTGGTGGCCCAAGTTGTAGCATATGGAAGCTTTTAAGAAAATTCCTTTCTTTTATGGCTGGGTCATTGTCGCCACCTGCTTTGTAGCCGCCACGAGTTACGGCCTCTTTTATACCTTCGGCGTCTTTTTCAAGGCCCTCCAGGCGGAATTCGGATGGGGAAGAGCTTTAACTGGCTCTGTCCATTCCTTGCATCTGCTGATCTATGCGATTTCAACCTATTACTTTGGAAGACTCACCGACCGATATGGACCCAGGCGTGCTCTCTCCTTGGGAGCGCTTTTTATTGGGGTCGGTTTATCCCTTTGCAGCCAGATCCAAACTATATGGCAACTCTATTTCTTTTATATCATCGCTTCCCTGGGTTCAGGTGTAACCGTCTCCCTGCCCAACGCTACTGTGCAAAAATGGTTCACCAAAAAGAGGGGGCTGGCGCTGGGATTGGTCACCGCGGGGGTTGGCGCCGGCACTCTGTTACTCGCTCCCTTGAGCAACTATCTAATCAATCTTTGGGGCTGGCGTTCGGCCTATGTAATCATCGGTATCTCATACTGGGGCCTTCTCACACTAAATGCCTTGGCTATCGAGGAAAATCCAGAGAAGAAAGGGCTGAAACCCTACGGCTGGGAAGAAAGGATTAGCCGGGGAGATTCATCGGAGGGCAAAAGGGCTCAAGATTGGTCGGCAAGGGAAGCCATGAAGACGGGATCCTTTTTTCTGATCACCTTCATCTACTTCTTCACCAACCTCCCGATTCACATGGTGATGATTCATATTGTTCCGTACGCAACGGACTTGGAGATTTCCAAGGCCTTCGCCGCCAGCGCCTTGGGGTTGATTGGTGGAATCAGTATTTTCGGCAGAATCGGAATGGGTCTTCTTTCGGAAAAAATAGGATGGAAATGGGGTCTTTTTTTGAGTTGTCTGATCTGTGCCCTCATGCTGTTTTGGCTGCTCGCCGTCAGAAACCTCTGGATGCTCTCCATCTTTGCCCTTATCTACGGCTTCTTCTACGGGGGGAAGATCACCGCCATCCCCGGTTTGATCGGCTCTTTCTTCGGAACCCGGTCACTGGGGGAGATTATCGGGGCTATTCATGCCGCTTCCCTTACCGGTGGAATCATCGGGCCGGTACTCGGAGGGTATATATTCGATAAGAGTGGAAGCTACCGAATCGCTTTTCTCATCGCGGCCCTGGCTTTCCTGACCTCTGCGGCCTTAACCCTTTTTGCCCGTCCCCCTCAGGCGGACTCAAGAGACTTTTTACGAGACCATCCTATTTGATTACCTTGGATAAAAAGCACTTTTTACGGCAAAAGATCCGGCGTATTATTCCCATAGAAATCTGCACGCCGGCTGATTTCATTAGAACTTTTGAACGCCTCTGGTTCCAGGAATAGCCTCCAATACTCCGCCCCGCCTGCGGGCGCCTATCGCCCCTCCGGCAAATACTGGGCGGCCCATTCGATATTCAATTCCACGAGCCTTCCGTGAGTGGGGACACCGTTCTCGCCCCACCCCATCATCTGGTAGTACGCCTTCTGGGCCGAAGAGAGCTTCTCCGGGTCTACGCTTACCCCTTTCAAATTGCTGTCCGCCGGGGAAGAGGCAAACCTCCTCGGCAGCGTATCATCCCGGCTGGTGAACCCCTCCCGGAGGTTGAAGATCCGGGCCAGGGTGATGCTCCGCTCCGCGGTCTTCATAAGCTTCCAGGAGCTCATGGGCCAGCCCGTGATCGCTTCCACCGCCTGGGTGATATGCTCGTTGCTCCAGGGCACGAATAGACAGAGACCGATAGAATTGGCTAAATGGCGCCACAGACCCACCTCGTAGAGCATCCGGGCCTTCCGCCCGCTCATTTCATACACCGGTACGGACTCCGCCAGGCCGATCCGGTCCCATTCCGCCAGTTTCTTATTGATCACATCGTCATGAATTCCCGAACAGTGGTCCGCGCCGGTGGCATGGACGCTGTAATGCAGCCCCATCCCCTGTTTATAGCGGGGTTCATGCATGGGGATTTCCTCCCCTTTTACGTGCATGGCCCATTCACCCGAGCCTTTTCCAATTGTCTCGGCGGCCCTCTTCGTCCCTTCAGCCAAGAGATTTCCCAGACCCTTCCGCAAGGCAATCCTCTCCACCATCTCCACCATGGCCGAACCGTTGCCGAAGGTAAGCTCCAGGCCATCCGTATCCTGGAGAGTCAGGACCCCTTTTTCAAAACACTCCATGGCGAAGGAAATCGTAACCCCCGTTGAGATCGTGTCCAGACCGTACCGGCAGCAAAGCTCGTTCGCCTTCATGATGGCTTCGATCTGTTCGACCCCGCAGTTGGACCCGAAGGCCCCCAGCGTCTCGTACTCCGGCCCACCGTAGATGGACTCAACCTTCCACGGCTGGTCGATCTTTACCATCTTCTTGCAGCGCACCGGACAACTGAAACAACTCTCCATCTTCTCCACGTAGCCCTTCTTATACATGCTCTGCGAATTAATCTCCTCCACCTGGGGGAACCGGCCCCCGGCAAAATTCCGGATGGGCAGATTCCCGGATGCCTCGTAATAATCCATCATGGCCCCGGTGCCGTATTGCCAGAAATTGGTCTTGGTTTTGAAGTTCTTCCCCATCCAGCGGGCAAGTTCCAATACCTTCTCCCGATTCCCCATCTCCGGAGGGTTGTTCCCTCTTACGGCAACCGCCTTAAGCCTCTTGGAGCCCATCACGGCTCCCATCCCCGTCCTTCCGGCTACATGGGAGATGTCGTTGCAAATGGAGGCATACCGCACCATTTTCTCTCCCGCGACGCCGATCACCGCTGTCCGGACCCTGCCGTCTTGCAGCTCCTCGCGGATGACCTTCTCCGTTTCGGCCACATCCAACCCCCAGAGTTTACGGGCATCGCGTATTTCCGGGCGGCCGTCTTTGATCCAAAGGTATACCGGCTCATCCGCCATCCCTTCAACGATAATGGCGTCGTACCCGGACCTCTTCAGTTCTGCACCCCAGAATCCTCCGGCCTCGCTCTCCCCGTATCCCCCGCTGAGTGGCGATTTGGCTCCCACGCTATTCCTGCCGCTCCCCGGAAAAGGATGGCCCGTAATGGGGCCAAGCGAAAAAACAAGCTTGTTCTCCGGCCCCAGTGGGTCCGCTCCACGGGGAACTTCTTTCAAAAGGGTATGGACGATGAACCCGCGTCCTCCCAGGTAGGTTTTATAGTACTCCTCAGGCGGATTCTCCGTTGCAACCTGGCGGGTGCTAAGATTCACCCGCAGGATTTTTCCGTTATACCCTTTCATCGACTCCCCCTTTTTTCAGAATTAAGTGCGCCCCAATGGGATCTATAAATGTCGTCCCGGCACCATCCGTTTTCACTTCCCGGCGCGAATTTTCTCCAGCACCGGAAGGATGTAACTCCGGAAACGCTGGGGATTCTCCGACATGGGAAAGTGGCCCATCTCTTTCATGATGATAACCTCGGCGCCCGGGATCTTGGCCGCCGTGCGCTTCGTATCCTCCGGTGTGCAGGAATAGTCATACTCGCCGGTCAATAGGTAGACCGGGCAGACCTTCGTGTCAATGCGGGCCATATAATGGCGAAAGTCGGATTCGGCCCGCTGGAAATAGAAGAAAAGATCACCCTTGAAAACGCCCGGGCCGCTCTGCATATACCCCCAGAGCGTCTCCCAGCGCGTTTCCTCCGGACTTTG
>CAZIDC010000271.1:0-3371 GCA_964537885.1 uncultured Syntrophaceae bacterium
AATCGGGAAATATATCCTTCAAGACCGTGGCGGCTGAAGTCCCCTTTTTTTAGTCCGTCCAGGATGGTCTCTGCGGCCAACCGCCCGGAAGTCATGGCCATGTTCGATCCCTCCCGGTGAAGGGCATTGAACAACATCCCCGAATCCCCCGCGATGAGAAACCCATCGCCGCAAAGTTGGGGGATGGCGTCGTAACCGCCCTCGGCGAGCCAGTGAGCCATGTATTCTGTCGGTTTTCCTCCTTGAATCAACGGCGCGACCATGGGATGCGCCTTAAAGATCTCCAACATCTCATACGGCCGGACCTTTCGCCTGGAAAGATCGGATAGGTTCGCCCCGATGCAAAGGGAAAGAGATTGGCGATTGGTATAAATTACAGCCACTCCGTTCATCCCCTGGGTAACCTCACCCAGAATCTCGACGGTCACCCCATCATCCGGACCGACATTGAACCGCTCCTGGATCTTATCTTCGGTGAGTTCAATCACCTCTTTGACCGCCAGGGCTACATGCTGGGGCTTGGGCTCGGGACGAAATCCCGTCCTGGCCGCCAAGGGGGAATTGATCCCGTCGGCCAGCAAAACAACTTTGGCCAGGATATCCCCATCGGGCCGGTCTGTGCGGATGCCCACCACCCGCTGTTGGCCATCCCGCAACAGATCCGTGGCCACTGTTCCACAGGCGACCAGGGCCCCTTTCCCTTTGGCCTGCTCAGCGAACCACCGGTCAAATTTCGCTCTCCCCACGGTAAAGGAGTTATATTTCCTTTCCTCCCGAAAGATTCTGTTCCGATAAGAGAGGCTGTACCCTCCGTCTTGCGAGAGAAACCAGAGTCTCGATTCGACGATGTTGCGTTCGATGGGACAGTTTCTTGCTGCAAAATCCGGAAGGATCCGGGCAAGGTCATGCCCGTAGAGGACGCCCCCCGAGATATTTTTGCCCCCGGGATAATGGCCGCGTTCGATGACGATGGTTTTGACGCCTTTGTCCGCCAGGCAGCACGCCGCCGAGATGCCGGCCGGTCCGGCCCCGACGATGACTACATCAAAAGTTTCTTCCATCAACTGAATCCCGTTGCAAAAGATATTAACCGCAGAGACCGCCGAGAACGCAAAGAAGATACTTCAGAAATTGAAAAATAAGAAGATAATCATGCAAAACAAAAAATTAAACTGCCCGATGGGTGATTGCAATTTTTTTATCTTACCAATATATTTTTCTCTGGGTTCTTTGCGTTCTCTGCGGTGAAAGGTTTTTTAATTCTTTCTTTGAGAGTGGCAATCAGGGCCGGGACTACCTGAAGATAATTGCCAACCAGCCCCACGTCGGCCACCCGAAAGATCGGAGCCTGCGGGTCGGAGTTGATGGCCAGGATCTTTTCTGAACCCTGCATTCCTACCAAATGCTGAACCGCTCCCGAAACCCCGATCGCGACATATAGCTTCGGGGCTACGGTTTTCCCGGTCTGGCCTACCTGCCGTTCATAGGGCATCAGGCCGGATTCCACCACCGGCCGGGAACAGGCCACCACACCTCCTACTAAGTCAGCCAGCTCCTGAAGCAGGTACATGGAGGAGGGATCACAGGCCCCCTTTCCAGCCACAACCAGCGCCGGGGCGCGGCTAATATCCGCACTGCCGACCTGGGGGATCTCCTTTAGGAAATCAACGATTTCGGGTAATGGGTCCTCCGGAGGAACCCAGGGTTCGAAGTGAATCGCCCCTTTCCGCCCGGGGTCCCTCGGCGGGAGTTTCATAACCCGGGGCCGCACCGTGCTCATCTGAGGGCGGTGGTGCTGGCAGTAGATAGTGGCCATGATATTGCCACCAAAGGTAGGCCGGGTCATTAAGAGAAAGCCTTTCTCCTCATCGATGTCCAGCCCCGTGCAATCGGCTGTAAGACCGGTCTGCAATCGAGTGGCTACGATCCCGGAAAGGTCTCTCCCGAGAGGGGTTGCTCCGATTAAAAGGATCTCGGGCTTGACCCTCTCACATAGCTCTGCGAGAGCCTTCCCGTAGGGCATGGAAAGGTAGTGCTTGAGCAGGGGATGATCGATCACGTACACTTCATCGCAACCATAAACAATGGCCTCCCGGGCGGTCTCTTCCACTTGACATCCCAACAGAAGGCCGACAACTTTCCCCCCTTTTCCCGTCGCCAGCTCCCGTGCTTTTCCTACCAACTCCCAGGAGACCTGGACCCCCTGGTCTTCCATGACTTCGATGAAAACGGCCACATTTTGGTAATCCGCAAACTTTCCCGCCGCCGGTTCCTTGACTTCCTCCTCAGCCTTCTGTCGTTTTTTCCTTTCGAAGCGAATAGCGCCCACCGGGCAGACCTGGGAGCATTTTCCACATCCGATACAAAGCTCCGGGTTGATAGACGCCACGCCCTCGGCCGACATCTGGATGGCGCCGACCGGGCATTCTCCCACGCAGATCTGGCATCCAATACACCGGTCTGGGATTATCCCGGCAGTTTCAATGCCCTTTGTATTCCTGGCCATAACTTTTATATCTCCCAGTGGGAAAACAGCTTGGCGGCAAACGATGAATCGGCCAGAAGCGTCGCCAGAGATTTTTCCACGGCGCCGTAGAGATCTTCCTCGGCAGAAAATTTGGGTCCCCCTTCCCGGACGGGTGGAGAAAAGATCTTTTTCACCCAGGTCGGGGAGCCCTTCAAGCCAAGCTTCTGCGGGTCTGCTTGAAGGTCAGCTGCCTTCCAAACCTTTATCCCTGACCGGAGGGATTGGACCAGCAAGGGTAGGGGGGCTCGTCTGGGTTTAGCGAGTTCCAATTCTACAGTCAGCAAGGCCGGTAGAGGCCCACGGATGATCTCAGCGCCCCCTTCCACCTTTCTTTTGACCTGGATTTGTCTCAAGTCTTCATTGATCCACTGCACTTCGACGATGTAAGTCAACTGGGTATATCCCAGCCGGGTGGCTATGTTCGGCCCGGTCTGGGCTGTGTCTCCATCGATGGCCTGCTTTCCGCAAAGAACAAGATCTACGGGGAGAGTATGATTCAATTTTTCAATGGCTTTCGCGATCGTATAGCTTGTAGCCAGGGTGTCGGCTCCAGCAAAAGCACGGTCAGATAAGAGGATGGCTTCATCGGCCCCGAGGGATAATGCCTCCCGGAGCACCGCTTCCGCCTGAGGAGGGCCCATGCTGAGAGCCGTAACCCTCCCGCCAACCGTCTCCTTCAGGCGGAGGGCTTGCTCCAAGGCTACTAAGTCGAAAGGGTTGGCAATGGCTTCTACGCCCGACCGGATCAGGGTATTGGTCTGGGGGTCGATCTTAACTTCAGCGGTATCCGGTACCTGTTTGATACAGCAGACAAAATGCATGGGTTCCTCAAGACGGAATAATG
>CAZIDC010000271.1:3471-4708 GCA_964537885.1 uncultured Syntrophaceae bacterium
TGGAATAATGGAATGATGGGTTTCAAATAAGGAAAGAATGGCCGGTGTTTAGTCCGCCTTTTACCCAATTTTCCATCATTCCAATATTCCAGAAATTCCGTTGGACTTAGCTGAACTCCACCAGCAGGGCTTTTGTCCGGGTGATCCCGAGGATCTTGCAGGCCCTCCAGCGCTTCTCGCCGTCCCAGATCCGGAAACCTTCTCCGTCAAACCAGACTTCAATAGGTTCAATCTGCCCGCGGGATTGAATCGATCGGCACACCCAGGCGATGGACTCGCTGTGATAGACGAGACGGAGATTCGGACGGATCCTTTCGACATCAACCTCGATCACTCTTTTGCCCACGCCCCTCACCTTTCTTGATTATCTGAGGAATCGTCTCTCATTTTTTATTTATCCCCCTGGGTTTTTTCCATCCCTCGCTCAAAGGCTTTCAGATTGTCCTCCAAATGTTTCCCGGAGAAACTCTCCCGGATGGCCTCCTCATAGGTCTTGCGGGCCAAAGGAATGAGGTCTGTCCCGGCCAGAGCCCCGACCATGATGATGTTGGTAAATAATGGCGAACCGAAGGAAAGGGCAATCTCCGTGGCTTCGACAAACCAGGCTTTCCTGGCCAGGCCCCGGATCGTCTCCCGGATCTTCTCCATGGAAGGATACTCGGCCTCCCCAACGGTCACGGCCGTGGGGTAAATGGGCCGGGAGTTGACCACGGCGGATAAAGAAGGGTTCCCGTACTGGCCGATCACCCGCAAAGCTTCCACTGGCTCAAGGGCTACGACAATGTCAGCCTGCCCCTCGGGAATGAGGGGGCTGAACTGAGACTGCTTGGAAATCCTGAGGTGGCTCATGACTGCCCCGCCCCTTTGCGAAGCTCCGTAGGTCTCGCCGATGGTTACGTAGAAATTATCTTTCACCAAAGCGCGTCCGATCAACTGCGAGGCCAGCACGTTTCCCTGGCCGCCCACTCCCGTGATGATCAGATTTAATGGGTCTTTGGCAAGGGTCATCTCAATTTTCCTCCCGGATGATGGCGGACTGGGGGCAGATGTCCGCGCAGACGCCGCAGCCCGTGCAAATAACTTCGTCAACCTGGGACTTCCCTTTCTCCTTGTTCCAGATTAAACCCGGGCACTTGAAGATGCGGGTGCACAACCGGGCGCAGCCGCAAGATTCACCCAGACATTTTTCCGGGTCCACATGAACTTTATAAGCCGCTTTCTCTTCTTTGGCCTTGAC
>CAZIDC010000272.1:0-4698 GCA_964537885.1 uncultured Syntrophaceae bacterium
GTGACGGCTTTTCCGACTTTTTACGAGATCATCAATGATAGCGGGACTGATTTGTTTGATGTTGGTGGCGGGGTATGGAAAAGCTTATACAATAACCGACCTAATTGGTGACAGGATTGGGGATCTTCGGTGAAATTAATATTTTTTATGCTTCAGCCGCATGCGCCAACGATCTCGCTGGGGGCCGGCTTCCGTTCCCGAACCGGGGACGATGCTCCTTCTCGGGTCGGGGCTCATGGGTCTGGTCGGATTCAGGAAAAAGCTGAAACGGAAAACCCATGACCTGGATTGAAATCCTTAGGGCCGTAATCTCCGGCATGAATTTTCTGCCGGTCGAACAAAAGATGAAACTCCTGTCGGACCTCGAGGTTCTTTGCCTGGCCAAGCCGCAAAATTGGCAGGATTTAATCCGCGATTATTTTCAACTGACCGCGAAAATCTGTTCTCCCGTCCCCTCTTTAACCCAGGTGCTGGAGAAAGCCAGAAAGGATTTCGAGCTGAGCCTAATCGTGGATGAGGTGGGCAGAGAAATTTTTCAGGAAATCGTCATCAATCCCCCGTAAATCCCATGCCATTTTCAGGCAGGGAGGGACTCGCTTCCTGTCAGGCTGCGCTGCGTGCCCGGCCCTTGACAAAGATCTTTCTTAGAAACTGGCCGGTGTAAGAGTGGGGAACGTTGGCCACTTCCTCGGGGGTTCCCTCGGCAACCACCTCTCCTCCTGCATCTCCCCCCTCGGGTCCAAGGTCAACGATATAGTCCGCGGTCTTGATCACTTCTAAATTGTGCTCGATGACAATCACCGTATTCCCGGCCTCGGCCAGGCGGTTTAAGACATCCAGGAGTTTGCGGATATCGTCGAAGTGCAGGCCGGTGGTAGGTTCATCCAGGATGTAGACCGTCCTTCCCGTGGAACGCTTGGAAAGCTCCCGCGAAAGCTTCACCCGCTGGGCTTCTCCTCCCGAGAGGGTGGTCGCCTGCTGCCCCAGTTTGATGTACCCCATGCCCACGTCGGCGAGGGTCTGGAGCTTGCCCCGGATATTGGGGATGGGATCAAAGAACTTAAGCGCCTGGTCTATGGTCATGTCCAGCACTTCCCAGATGTTTTTCCCCTTGTACTGCACCTCGAGCGTTTCCCGGTTATAACGTTTGCCCCGGCAGACGTCACAGGTAACAAAAATATCGGGCAGGAAGTGCATCTCGATCTTGATGATCCCGTCTCCCCCGCAGGCCTCGCATCGACCCCCTTTGACGTTGAAGCTGTACCGACCCGGCCGGTAGCCACGGGCCCGCGATTCCGGAAGCTGCGCAAAGAGTTCCCGGATAAAGGTGAAGACCCCCGTATAAGTCGCCGGGTTGGACCGCGGGGTGCGTCCGATGGGGGATTGGTCGATCTCGATCACCTTATCGATTTCAACCATTCCCTGGAGTTCCCGCATCTTGCCTGGTTTCTCCTTGGAATGATAGATCCTTTGGGCCAGGGCCCGGTAGAGAGTGTCCAGGACTAACGTGCTTTTCCCGGAACCGGAGACCCCGGTCACGCAGGTGAACAGACCCAGGGGGATTTTTACCGTAATACCCTTGAGATTGTTTTCGCTGGCGCCGATTAAGGTTAAATACTTCCCCCTGGGTTTTCTCCGTGCTGCGGGAATCGGAATGCTCAGCCTTCCAGAAAGATAACGTCCCGTAAGGGAATGCTCCGCCCGCAACAATTCCTTCGGGGTCCCGGTGAAGACCACCTCTCCGCCGTTGACCCCCGCACCAGGGCCGAGATCCAGGACATAGTCCGCTTCCAAAATAGTCTCTTCATCGTGTTCCACGACCAGGATGGTGTTGCCCAGGTCCCGCAGCCGCTTCAGGGTAGCCAGAAGGCGGGCGTTGTCCCGCTGGTGCAACCCGATGCTCGGTTCATCCAGGATGTAGAGCACGCCCACCAGTCCGGATCCGATCTGGGTTGCCAGGCGGATCCGTTCTGATTCCCCGCCGGATAAAGTCGAGGAAGGCCGGCCCAGGGTCAGGTAGTCCAGGCCGACATTCACCAGGAACCCCAATCGCTCGGCAATTTCTTTCAGGACCCGGCGGGCAATTTCTCTCTCCCTGGTCGAAAGGTCCAGGTTGGCAAAAAAATTCAGGGCTTCGACAATGGATTTTTCCGTGACCTGATGGATGTTCCGGCCGTTGATCTTTACAAAAAGGCTCTCCTTCCGCAGCCGGGCCCCCTGGCACAGGGGGCAGGGGCGGATATTCATGAATTTTTCCATCTCCTCGCGGATGATCTCCGAGTCGGTCTCGCGGTACCTGCGTTCCAGGTGGGGGATGATGCCATCGAACTCCCGGTAATAGAAATGACGGCGGTCGTCCCGGTCTTGATAGAACTTAATTTGTTCCCCATTCGATCCCTGAAGGATCACCATCTGCACCTGCGGCGACAGATTTTTAAAAGGAGCGTAGAGGTCGATATGATAATGCTCAGCCAGGGAGTCAAGCGTTTGATGAAAGTGCATCGAGTTTCGTCCCTGCCAGGGGATGACGGCCCCCTCCCGGATGGAGAGGTTTTTGTTGGGAACGATCAGGTCCGGATCGAAGTACATCTTCGTCCCCAGGCCGTCGCACTCGGGGCAGGCTCCGTAAGGGTTGTTGAAGGAGAACATGCGCGGACTGATCTCCGGGTAGCTCACCCCGCAATCCACGCAGGCGAATTTCTCGCTGAAGACCAGCTCTTCTCCGCCCACGATTTCCACCTTGGCGACCCCTTCAGAGAGGCCGAGAGCCGTGGCTAAGGAGTCAGCCAGTCTTTTTTCAGCTTTCTCCTTGACCACCAGCCGGTCCACCAGGACTTCAAGGGTGTGCTTTTTATTCTTATCCAGGACGATCTCTTCGCTCAAGTCCCGAACGGCGCCGTCTACCTTGACCCGGGCGTAACCGCTCTTGCGCAAATGTTCAAATTCTTTGCGGTATTCCCCCTTGCGCCCGCGAATGATCGGGGATAAAATCTGCAGCCTTGTCCCCGATGGCCGGGCCATGACTTGGTCAACGATCTGCTGGACGGTCTGGGATTTGATTTCTTTGCCGCATTCTGGACAATGAGGGTGCCCAATCCGGGCGAAAAGCAGGCGCAGATAATCGTGGATTTCGGTAACGGTCCCAACCGTGGAGCGGGGATTTTTGGAGGTTGTCTTCTGCTCGATGGAAATGGCCGGAGAAAGCCCCTCGATAACCTCCACGTCCGGCTTCTCCATCTGCTCTAAGAACTGCCGGGCATAGGCCGAAAGGGACTCCACATAACGGCGCTGCCCTTCGGCATAAATCGTGTCAAAAGCCAGGGAGGATTTGCCCGAACCCGAGAGGCCGGTGATGACCACGAGCTTGTCCCGGGGGATTTCCACGTTGATGTTTTTCAGGTTATGTTCGCGGGCACCGCGGACGACGATTTTATCAGTAGCCATGGGAAGAAAGCGTAAAAATTAAAATTTATAGGACGCAGATTTTCGCAGATAACCGCAGAAAAAGATTCTATCCTAAAATTATTTCTGAATTCAGAATGAAAAGCATATTTCATTTTTCTTTAAGGTCTTGAATTCTGTTTTCTATAATCATTTTTTTATCCTGAAAATCCGCCTTGATCTGCGTCCCAAAAGAATTTTCCAATATAATTAAGTTACCTTTGTTGGCTTTTGGGCTTTATTCTTGAATCCGGCCATCCGAACGGCCAGCCGGATGGCCTCTTCCATTGAACGGGAGTCCGCTATCCCTTTCCCTGCAATGTCGTAGGCCACGCCATGGTCGACCGAGGTGCGGATAAAGGGCAGGCCTAAAGTGACGTTTACGGCCGTGTTAAAATGGAGCAGTTTCAGGGGGATCAATCCCTGGTCATGGTACATACAAACCACGGCATCGAATTCCCCCCCGGTGGCCCGGTGAAAAAGGGAGTCAGCGGGCCACGGGCCCGAGACGGCCAGCCCCTGTTCGCCGGCCCGGCGAACCGCCCGGACAATCATCTCTTCCTCTTTCCCGAACAGCCCTCCCTCGCCGGCGTGGGGGTTCAGGGCCGCTACCGCAATCCGGGGCTCCCTTACAGCAAAATATTCCTGCAGTCCTTTGCAGGTAATTTCGATGACGGATAATATCTTTTCAGCCCGCAAAAGTTTGGCAACCGCCCAGAGAGGAACATGGGTCGTCACCAGCGAGACCTTCAGCCGCTCTCCGACGAGCATCATGATAAAGTTCTTCGTCCCGGAAATTTCGGCCAGGTATTCGGTGTGCCCCCGAAAGGGGATCCCGGATTCGGAAATGGCTTTCTTGCTCACCGGGGCGGTCACGATAGCCTCCACCTTTCCTTCCATGGCCATTTTCGCCGCCTTCTCGACATAGGCCAAAGATGCCCGGGAGCTCTCCTCAGGGGAAAGATCCCCACCATTTCCCGGGGACAACTGCGACAAAGGAAGGACGGGCAACACGCCGGGACCGACATCCTGAATTTCTTCCGGGACCTCCATCACCCTCAAGCTTAAACCCATTTTTTCAACGGTCTGGAAAAGAATCCTAACATCTCCCAGAACCCATGGAATGCATAACTCATGAAAGGAAGCCCGGGATAGGGCTTTGGCCACCACTTCCGGCCCAATCCCCCTGGGATCTCCCATAGTGATAGCGATCCGCGGTTTATGTTCTTTTCTTTCTGGAGCCATCAATCGTTTCAT
>CAZIDC010000273.1:0-4689 GCA_964537885.1 uncultured Syntrophaceae bacterium
GCTCGCAGCAGGTTGGTAAACGATTCGTGCTCCAGCAGTATGGGGTTTTCCAATAAGCGCACCAAAAAATCCCTCTTGCCGATGAGGAAAGCGGCTAAAGGCTGCAAGTCAACATTCTGGATTTCTACCTTAAAATCGGAGACCCTCAAATGCCTGCTGACCGTGAGAAAGTCCTGGTGGGTCCACTTTTCGGTTACGATCAGCCCTTTGCGGACCTCGTCAAAATTCGGGTCATAATCGGCAAAATCACGGATCAGCTGGGTGCCGACCTCGCTGAAGAAAACCCCGATGACCATATTCAGCTTTTCCATGCGGACCTGTTTTTCTCTCTTGCTCAGCATGATTTCGGTGGCATTCGCGATCACTCCTAAGAAGGTCCCCACACCCAAAACGATCAAGAGAATGGTAAATAGTTTTCCCAATGGGGTCGCGGGGTGAATGTCCCCGTATCCGACCGTGGCGATGGTTACGATGATAAAATAAAGGGCGTCGGTCAGGGATTTACTTTCAATCAGCATAAAGCCAATCGTACCCACCATCATGACCGCAAAAAAAACGATCAAATAAATTCTCAAACGAACTTGTATGGGATCTTTAGACATCCTCTCGATTCTCTTTTCAACTCTTCTTCGTTAGCCTTCGTATCATAGTTGTGAATCAGTTTTTCAAATATCTCAGGTTAGCCCATGTTGATTTTCTTTTCTCCTCATCCTCAAAGAAAAATTTATCATTGTCTGACATTAATAGCAAGGGAGTCTTCCACCGGTTAACGGGGCTATTGACCCCTGGCGATATTTCGCTTATCTTAGAGCCATGAAAAGGCCCCTGCCGCTGATTCTTTTGGCTTACCTTTCAGGGATCATTGCGGGAAATTATTTTCATCTTTCTTTATCTTGGGCAATGACCGGAATCCTGGGGGCGAGCCTGGTTTTAGTGGTTTCAATCGCTGGCGGCAAGAAAAAAGCTGGACTGGTTTTATCACCCGCAATCTTCTTTCTCTTCGGGCTTCTTTTTATTGGCCGGGTTCTCCATCCCGATTTTCCTTCCCACCATCTCATCCATTTGGCAGGGGATAAACGCTACAATCTTGAAGGAGTCCTCTATCGCCCGCCCGAGCCAATGCAGGACAAGACCCGGATTTACGTCCGGGGGGAGAAGATTCATCTGGAAGAAGGAAGTCTGTCGGTGGTGGGGAACCTTCTGCTTACGGTGAAAGAAAAGAAAAACGAGCTGCGCTATGGGGACAGGGTGCGGTTTATATCCAAATTATATCTTCCGAGGCCGGCCACCAACCCCGGAGGGTTTGATTACCGGCGCTTTTTAGCCATGCAGGGGATATGGGTAACGACCTATGCCAACGACTTTAGTGAAATTGTCCGCGTAGCAGAAGGGCAAGGGAACGGTTTTTTCCACTTTGTAGAAAGAGGCCGGGAGAAAATCAGAATCTTCTTTGACGAAAACGCCCCGTTGGAATCCCGGGGAATCATCAAGGCCTTAGTGCTGGGAGAAAGAGGAGATATCGACAAAGCGGTCAACGAAAAATTTATCGTCTCGGGGGTAAACCACATTCTATCCATATCCGGTTTACATGTGGCTCTCGTGGCGGCGTTCTTCTTTGGAGCGACCCGCTTCCTTTTACGACTCTTTCCTTCCCTCTTGCTTCGCCTGAATTTAAACAAAGCTTCGGCTCTGGGAGCCGTCGTGCCGGTGATCTTTTATACCTTCATCGCCGGGCTGGGAGTTGCTGCCGTAAGATCGATGATCATGACTCTTTCCTTTCTCTTCGCTCTCCTCCTGGACCGGGGAAAAGACCTCTATGGCGCTATTTTCCTGGCCGCTTTCCTGATCCTGATCGCCAATCCAGCAGCGCTCTTTGATATATCCTGCCAACTTTCTTTCCTGGCGGTACTGGCGATCCTCTATCTGATCCCGCGTTTTAGTG
Source organism: uncultured Syntrophaceae bacterium (assembly GCA_964537885.1). Classification (GTDB taxonomy): domain Bacteria; phylum Desulfobacterota; class SM23-61; order SM23-61; family SM23-61; genus CAZIDC01. The sequence continues at coordinate 1,943 of CAZIDC010000273.1, forward strand.
AATATTTCTCCATCATAAAAAACCGGCTATTAAAACCATGGCCCCCGGATGGACTGACGCAAGAGAAGCCTCGATGGTCCAAAAAACTTTTATTTTATTGCGGCGCCAGTCTGCTCACCTCCGCCGCGGCCATTTTGGGGACAGGGCCTTTGGTGGTTTTATATTTTAACCGCATTTCGGCGGTGGGTTTTATCTCCAATCTGTTCCTGGTGCCGCTGATGGGTTTTGCCAATACGCTTCTCAGCCTGCTTACCGCTCTTTTTGTGTTTATTTTTCACCCCATGGCCAAGTTGCTCACGATCGTCAATGTTTATTTATTAGACTTCTCGATGGGCCTGGTTGACTTGTTCAGCCGATTTCCATCCGCTTCCTGGAGGGTATCGACCCCTTCGATTCCGGAAGTGGCCCTCATTTACGGAATGCTCATCCTGGCCGCCAACCTCAAAAGGTGGAAGCGGGCCACCTATGGGCTAATCGGTATCGTGGGCATTTTTGTGTCCATCCAGGCCCATGGCTACTATACCCTTTACCATGGGGATGAACTGACCGTCACTTTTTTGGACGTGGGGCAGGGGGATGCGGCCGTTGTCCGCTTTCCGCAAGGCAAGGTAATGGTGATTGACGGCGGGGGATCTCCCGATGGCAGCTTTGATCCGGGAGAGCGCATCGTGGCCCCCTATTTATGGAAGATGAAAAATAAAACCATTGATTATTTAGTCAATACTCACTACCATCCTGACCACCTGCAGGGGCTCCTCTTCCTTGCGGAAAATTTTAAAGTTCGGGAAGTCTGGCATAATGGAGAAAAAGCGGAGGTTGATTCCCTGGCCGAAAAGTTCCTAACCGCTGCCGGGGGGCGTTTGCAGAGGATGGGGCAGGGGAGGGGTTCGCTGAAAATTAGTGGTGCCCAGGTTGAGTTTCTTCATCCCCCTTTGGGCAGGAAAGAAGGGCCGATCTTTGGGGGGAACGATGCCTCGTTGGTCTTGCGGCTTACCTTCGGTGAAGTGAGTTTCCTTTTTTGCGGGGACGTGGAAGCTGCGGCGGAAGAAGAAATCCGGCGAGCCAATCCAAATCTTCAGAGTACGGTTATAAAAGTACCCCATCATGGAAGCAAAACATCCAGTACTCCGGAGTTTTTGGAAAGCATTAGGCCCAGGTTCGCTATTTTCACGGTGAAGGCCGGGGGCCGCCAGCGATTACCTCATCCATCGGTATTGGAAAGATATGAATCAATGGGCGTCCGGGCTCTGCGGACGGACCGGGATGGGGCGATCACTTTTGTGACCGACGGGAAAGATTTTAAAGTTCAAACCTTCATCGGCGGGAGATAGGTTTTCTAGATCATCTCCAAATTAGTTGAGGGCCAAAGAGCCGGTATATTCCAAATGCCGAGTGATTCCAGGGTCCCGGAAGAAAAGTCATATTGCTTGCAATCATGAGGCATATATCCCTTCTTAGCTTTGGCGGCGGTGTTCTGTCATTTCATCGAAGTTTTCTTTTCCCGCCCCCGCTGCGCTTTGCGGAAGGCAAGCAGGGAGGCTATGGAAAGCAATATCCCGCCGATGCTTGCGGCGCAATCTGACTTTCCTTCCGGGCCCTTGGCAGGTTTTCATAAAATATTCGTCAACTAATTTGGAGATGATTCGGTTTTCTGATATAAAGCGCTTTGTATCAGTTTGGCTGTTTGAAAAGAACCGTTAAATTTCATTGAAAAATGAAAATTACTAAAGGTAAAATGCAAATCTCAGGGGAAAATGGGCACAAAAGATCTTCCTCAGGGGAGATACGATCACGAAATGGAGAGGTTATAAATGGGAGATACCGAGCGTCCATTCCGAGTAGTGGTAACCGGAGACAAGCTTGCCCCCGAGGCGATGAAAATCCTCACCGAGAAATGCCGGGTGGTATTTACCGGACCTTATCCCCAGGTTTCCGTTTTGGCTCAAAGGCTGAGCGAAGAAAAGGCACACGCCTTGATTCTCCGGACGGGGAAAGCCCCGGCAGAGGTCGTCAAGGCATCCCCTGATCTGAAGGTCATTTCCAAGCACGGGGTCGGATTTGACAACATCGATGTCGCTGCCGCAACGACCCTGAAGATTCCGGTGATGACTGCCGCGACGGCCAATTACGAATCTGTTGCGGAACACACCATTGGTTTGATGTTTTCTCTCGCCAAAGATATTCCCTGGCTGGATAACCGGATTCGCCAGGGATTCTGGGATAAGACCCAGTTTCGGGGAGTGGAGTTATTGCGAAAAACTCTGGGGCTGGTCGGGTTCGGCCGAATCGGACGGCGCGTTCAGGAATTAGTTGCGCCGTTGCAAATGAAGGTGTTGGTCTTTGACCCTCTTGTCCGGAGCGGAAGTCTTCCACCGATGGTCACCCCGGTCTCGCAGGTAGATGAGCTGCTGCAAGCGGCGGATATCGTGAGCCTTCATTGCCCGCTCACCGAGCAGACGCGCAATTTAATCGGGAAGAGAGAATTGGGAATTATGAAAAAAAGCGCCTGGTTGATCAACACGGCGCGGGGAGAGGTGGTGGATGAAGAAGCGCTAATCGGCGCACTCCAGGAAGGGGAGATCGCGGCGGCGGGGATCGATACGTTTCGTAAGGAACCGCCGGAAGATCTGCGCCGCCTTTGTGAAGCAGGAAAATTGGTTTTGACCCCCCATATAGCCGCAGCGACCGAAGAGGCCTTCAGCCGCATGGGAGTCGAGGCGGCCCAGAACATCCTGACCATTCTCGAG
>CAZIDC010000274.1:0-4684 GCA_964537885.1 uncultured Syntrophaceae bacterium
TATGGAAACTGAGGCGGTGGGTGTGGCCGTGTTCGCAGATGAAGGTGTGGAACCTCCCATCGCTGGGAAGGTTATAAAGAATATTTTCCATCACCTCGGCCTCGAGGCCGCGGAGCGCGAGTTGACGCTGGTTATGTTTTTTGCATCCGAGGTCCGTAATCGCCAGCATTAGCGGTACCCCCCTTGGTTAGGTTCCTCCCTTGATGAATCCAGATGCCGGAGGGAGAAATTTTCATTGGTCTTAAGGCATGCCCCTGGGTTTGGGGGCTGCCAAATCGGCAAGCCCAAAAGAAAACCTGAAACGACCTGGCATCAGATGGCTAGATGTCGGCGTCAGGGGTTCCCTCGGGATTTCTGATACTGATCGTAGACATAACCACCCAGGAGACCTGCTCCCCCGCCTGCAGCAGCGCCAATAGCCGCAGAGCCGGCGGCAGCCCCGATGAGTGCTCCTCCAGTGGCACCAATGGCCCCGCCACTCAGCACCCGTTGTTCGGTAGGTGACATCCCGGCACAACCCCCGGAAAACAGAATGACAACCAGGAACAGGACCGCCGCTTTCCTCATTTAATTCCCCCTTGGCATTGGCTTTAACAGCTACGCTGGTGCAAGCCCTTGTCATGCCTGCTTTTACAGGCCCTGGTCTGACTCAACAATAACTTGGCCCTTCGCCATTTGGGGATTTTTGACCTTGAGCTCTTTTTGATGGAACCTATTCACGGCCTTCAAGGCCCTGGCTTTTGGTTTCCGGTCCCTTCCAGACTTGGCGCCAAAGGAGTAAGAGAAGGATCCTGTTTCAAACTCATCCCAGAGTATGATTTCGTGTCTACTTTGATGTATTTTCATCGGGTTCCTGGGGTCCATATCTTTTCATTCATCAAGCGGATAGTTGGTATTCTTTCCCCTGCCTCCAGGGGAAAGGGCCGGTCGCCAACATTTCCCCCAAAATCAGGTGCCCATCAGGGCCCAACGGCTCCGAAACTATGCCCCCGCTCCTGGGCTTGGATTACGCTTAGAATTATGCTTGATATTAAGTATGTAAGGATGGAGGAGGAAAATCCATGAACGGGATGACCATTTTTATATGGTGCATTGCGACCACAAGCAATCCGTAAAACTAGGCATGAGTTTCCCTCTTTGAAATTTGGTTGGCCCTCAGGCCGCTTAAGTGAGGGGGGTGCTGCCGATGGATATGGGAGCGGATCTTCTGTTAAAGGGAGGTTCTTGAGAAGATTAGGAGGGATTGATTATGGTTAGAGTAAATTTAGGGTTCTCCTAACGTGCAGGAATAACCCAAGAATCGCAATCAAGGTGCAGTCTGCCAGCCCGGCCTCTTGCTTCCCGCTCCCGGCCGGTAGAAACAAGCTACATAAACTCCGGCTCCAACAGCGGCTCTTCTCTTTGCTTAAATGGCCTAAGTTCATTCTTGGAGGGCACTCCCCGGGGGGAAATCAAAGGTAGAGTTTCCAGATCGCGACTGGTGACCCAGCCCACGGCGCCACTGGAAGGTTGGCGAACTTTAAACCAACCCTTGGTTTCCCCTAATTTTTGCACCTGATCGTTAAACTGCAGAGTTCTAATGGCCTCGCTGCGGTTCGATGGTATGCCCCGCAAGACTAGTTTTTTTACCGCCACATAATAATACGGTTTTCGGAGGTGCTTTAGCTGGGTATCCTCGATTCGTTCCGTAAGTGACGAGGCCGGCACCCAGCCGAGGCTGCGGCTTTTTATCACCAGGACCCGATACCAGCCCCGGTCAGCTTCTTCGACTCTTTGCACCTGGTCCCCCCGGAAAAGTAGCTGTAAGGGAATGCAATCACTACGAGGGCACTCAAGCAGTGGCAGGGTATCCTCATTCACATAGTAAAATACGGTGGCCACCGGGTTAGGACTGAGTAGCTCCTTCCGGACCCATCCCGTCTGCCCACTGCGCCGGAGTTCCACCCGCCACCAGTTTGATTCGCCGACATCCACCCGTTCCACCTTATCGCCACTATAAAGGGGGCCCAGAACATTCCCGTCGTATCCAGGGCTGTCCTGTAAATAAGTGATTTCCGGGGTAACATAGAAAGGACCTTCCGGGGGTTTAACCACCTGGGGTTTTGTACAGGACCAGGCCAGGCCCAGAAGAAGGGTTAGCATGATTAATCTTGTCAAATCACTGTATGACCGCATAGTTAGGACAGAGATTCCCTACTCCGCCTTATCCAAGGCCTTGATCCGCCATTGCCCCGACTCTCTGACGAATCTTATTAAGTAGGTCTTTGAGACATTTTTATTTTTTAGGGTGCTGATATTTTGCACCTCCACATTCCATGTTACCCGAACTAAAGCAGTATTGTCAGCTAAAAGTCTGACCTCCTTGATTTCGAATTCCATTTTCGGATAATCATAGGTTTTCCAGATTTTTGAGATACTTTGGGCTCTTTGGGGCAATTGCGGGAAATTTGGCGAGTAATGGCTCAACAGTTGAGACAAATCTTTTTTCTGATTGGCTTCCCTGATCCCGGAAAGTACTTGCTCCAATTGGCTTTTCAGTATAGCGCTCGACTGCGCCGGGACCTTGGGGACAGCCGCAGGTGCATTTTTATCTGGCTGGGATTGGGGTTGCGGGGCCTTCTCCCCTTTAACAGAGGTTGGCGCGGAGGGCGTGCCACTAAGGGAAAACCATACTAAGAAACCAATCAGCACCAACCCGACTCCTAGCAAGAAGCCGGGGAGGCGGAAACGCTTCCACTTGGGTTGCGAATGAGAGGATTCCGGCTGATCGGTCATTGTCCTTGGCTCAAGCTGTAATTTGGTAACATAATATCAAAACCTGCGCCCCCATGAAAGGGGAACCTCAGTGCCAGGGTCCGGGTCCGAAACCCGGGGCGGATGATCACCGAGGCGAGGCTCAAAGTCGTGAAACTCAGGGGCAGCCACTTGGTTTTGTCCAATTTACAATTTTTTAGAGCCCCTGAGGAAGGGTTCAGTGGCGTGATTTCTATGTCAAGGAATTGCCGGATTGTTAACCAGGCAAAGCTGTGTTAATATTTTTTAAGTTTATAAAATCAGAATCTGCCCTGGGTTACTGACGCCCTTAAAACTGCTGATATCCCATCTTGGCCTCTCTTTCCAAAAGCCGGCGATGTTGGTGGCCTTTCTGCTTAATTGGGCGGGCGTTGAAACCTGCAGGTCGTAAATTGATTTTCCCTTCTCTGTTTTTCAGGCATATTTGCTCCTGACATCTGGGGAAAATGGCAAGGGTATTATTAAATGAAAAGATGCATTAATCAATTGTTAATTGACTTTGAATAAGGTTGAGCCATAGATAAGCTGATTGAACCGACCAAGATTGTTTGCCCTAAAAATTGGTTGCTTCTTCTGGTTCAGAACTTATATTAAGGTCGTGGCCTTAAAATTAAGTGGTAGGTAAGAATTATGTCGGATCAATATGAGTCTTGGAAGTTTCCCTGGTATCTTATTTTCGTATTCCTTATTCTATCAATTGGCATTTTAACTACCGGATATCTATACTATAAAAATCAAGAGGCCTACATAAAGAAAGAGAAGCAACAAGAACTTGCCGCCATTATTGCCCTTAAAATAGACCAGATTATCTCTTGGCGCCAGGAACGTATCGATTATGCCAGCACGATTATGGACGATCCTTTTTTTGCATTGCGGGTCAGGGATTTGTTCACCGGGAGAGCAAAACCCGCTCTCAGAGGACAAATTTCCGAACGGTTGACCGCCTTGGCTTCATACCAATATCAAAGTATAGCTTTAATCGATCCGCAAGGAGAGGTAAGGCTCGCGGTTCCGACTTCAAAGCAAGCACTCAGTCCCTATCTGAAATCCTTGGCCAGCCAAGCAATGCAGACCAGGAAAGTTGTTTTCTCGGACCTATATCAGAAAGAGGACTCAAAAGTTATGCTCAGCGTTCTCACTCCCCTCATGGTAATTCAGGGGAATGAGAAGGTTATCATTGGCGTTATTCTGATGAATATTGAACCTTATCAGTTTTTGTACCCTCTGATCAAATCGTGGCCCACTCCGAGTCTGACCGGGGAGACTGAATTAGTCCGACGGGAAGGGGAAAAAGTGGTGTTTCTCAATGAACTTCGTCACCGGAAGAATATTCCTCTTAACTTGCAGTTTCCCTTGGACTCGCCCAATTTGGTGGCAGCCATTATCGCCCGGGGAAAGAAAGGTATTGTCGAAGGCTTGGATTATAGAGGCGTTCCGGTTCTGGCAGCGGTCGGACTGATTCCCGATTCACCCTGGTTTCTCGTAGCCAAGATCGACGCGAATGAAATCTATGCTCCGCTAAAAAAGCGTTTCCGGGAAGTGGTTTTTCTCCTATTTACCTTGATCGCCAGCGCGGGCATAAGTGTAGCTTATTTCTGGAGGAATCAACAAATCAGATTTTACCGCCGGCAATATGAGGTGGAGCGCGAACGACGCGCCCTGGCACAACGTTACGAGTATCTGACCAGGTTTGCCAATGATATAATCCTGGTGGCCGACCAGAGCCTGAGAATTGTTGAAGCCAATAACCGGGCGGTAGCCTCTTACGGATATGAACGAGAAGAGCTCCTTAAATTACATTTAAGAGATTTATACCCGCCTGGGTCGGAACAGGTTCTCAAAACACTGTTGCGGCACGTAGAAGAAAAAAGTGGGTTGATTTTTGAAGCAA
>CAZIDC010000275.1:0-4676 GCA_964537885.1 uncultured Syntrophaceae bacterium
ATTCCTATTGTCGTTCATCCAGACGCCTTCCTTCGCCGTCGTTTCAATCTCCCTGCCCTCAAAATTGAGGTGCCTATGCCTTCTCCCCCGGATGAAAATATGCTGAAAGAAGCGGGGATGGAAGTCCGCAAAATACGAGAGGACTCAACTTTGGCATCAGGCCGCATACTCGTCCTCGGTGAAATTGATCGGATAACGGAGTTTGAAAAGGGAATGCCGGGGATGGAGGCGGAAATAAAGGGACAGTGGGTGAAAGACCCTTTCCCGGATGACCGTGGCGTAGCGGTCAAGGTAAAGAACAAAGGGCTGGTGGTCATCGGCGGGTGTTCCCATGCCGGGATCATTAACACCGTAAAACATGCCCAGAAGGTAACCGGGGCGTCTAAAATTCATGCCGTTCTCGGCGGGTTTCATCTGACCGGGCCGATGATGGAACCGATCATCGGACCGACCATAGCGGAGATGAAGAATTTCGGAGCGGATTACATTGTACCCACTCACTGCACCGGTTGGAAAGCGATCAATCAATTTGCCAAGGAGATGGCGGAGCAGTTCATCTTAAACACGGTGGGAACGACTTATATCTTTGCGTAGGCCAAACCAGGTCAGCATATAAAGGCCGAGGAACTTTTAAGTGAAGAGTATATCCGCAAGATCACTGGTGACGCCCATTCCTGACCCGTTTCAGTATGGAAGGGGCAATAAGGCTCCTAACCCACCTGCTCACTGATAGGAAATAAACAACGAAGATAGGATCGAATCGCCATAGGCAGCGGAGCGGCTCCGTTCTTCAAGCGTCATTCTGCAACTCCGCTGCAGAACGACGCTTATTCGGAACCCCCACCGAATTCATCCTTCTCCTGGCTTTTAATTTGTTAAATTATTTTGGAAACCTACCGATTAAATAGGTAGAGAGAATCTTTAATCCGGACGGGTTTTCCTTAAGATGGACACTAAACACCAGGAAAATAGTGCACTCCCCTTGGACACCGGGCTCCTGTCGGATTTTATTTTCGAACTGACCATATGCAGCCAGTGTGTTACCTCCTATCCCAATGGGCATCCATTTATCAAGGCAGCCATAGAAAAAGTAATGAAGCTGATTCCTCGACTCTGCGAGTTTCGCGAAGAGATCAATTTGGGGATTGCGCGGGATACCTTGATTTTCGACCAGAATTTTCTTGACAAAAAGAATCCGGTCTATAAGAAATATGCCAAGATTCTGTTTCACCACAACATTGCAGCTCTTACATTTGAAAAGAAAATCGGATTTGAAGAATTGGTTCATTTCAACGAGATCCTGGCCATGAGCCCGGAAAAGGTCGAGGAAAAGGGAGGGATTGAACGGGTAATAGAGGATGCCAGCCTAAAACATATCAGAGTGAAAGCAATTGGGTTTGATTTATTCCGGGTGATCGAAAAAGATCAAGTTGAAAGTGAAGGGGACGATAATAATCCTTCCGCAGTCTGGGAACAGTTTGCCCGGTATCTCCTTGACGGTACCCTTGATCCCTCAGGCGTTCGCCTTCCGTTTATGGACGAGATGGATCCTGAAGTATTAGCGCGCGCAATAAACGAAGACATTGGGAAAGACGCTGAGGACAAAGAGGTAAGTTATAGCGAGTTGATTTCTTCTTATATCAAGAGAAGTTCCGGAAACGAAAATAAACCGGGAAGATCCAAAGCCTATTCACATCGACTAACCCAATTCGTAAGCCATTTGAATCCAGAATTGCGCCGCCAATTTCTTTCCACCTCCTTTAAAGCGTTTGCATCGAAGGAAGGATTTGCGAAAGAAGTTTTGTCGAATTCCCAGGAAGAAGCCATCCTGGAAGCGCTTGAAAACATGAACGCCCGAAGAATTTCTCCATCTCCTTTTGTCTTAGGGCTCTTGCAAAAAATGACAAAACATTGCCGTAAAAGCGATAACCCGGAAATAGCTCCGATTCCAAGAGAAGAGGGAGCGCGAGAATATTGGGAAAAGCTAATCACTGTTTTCCGGCAACAGGAGGGTAATGAGACTTTTGTTCCCGAGTCTTATCAGGACACTCTCCAGCGGATCATCGCAACCAAACCGATATCGGGTTTGGAGCTTCAAGAAATAGAAACCCTGAAACAATCCCTGGATGGGCAATGGGTGGATGCTGCTATTTTCATAATTATTGTTGAACTGCTTAAATCCGGGCTGACCGCAGATAATTTGGAATCATTGAAGCAAAACCTTGTTGATTCGTGCAGATATTTTTTGGGGATTGGCGACTTCCAGACCTTAAATGAATTGCACGGTCGGCTGATGGATTGCAACCTTTCGGCCCTTACCACGAAAACCCCCCAGGTGAGGGAGGCCGTTGCCATTTTTAACAAACCCGACTTTGTGGAAGAGGTGTTGAATAGCCTCCGAATATGGGGAAAAGAAAAATATCCCCACATGCAGAAGTTGATTTTGAAAGTTGGCGAACCGTTCCTTGAGCCGGTACTGAACCATTTGGCCGAAGAACCCAGCCTGTCCATTCGGCGTTTCTTAATTGATTGCCTTTTGGAAATGGGAGAAACAGCGAGGAACGCGGTCCTTTTACGATTGCGGGATAAAAGATGGTATTTTGTAAGGAATCTGGTTCTGATCCTGCGTAACCTTAATGATCCTTGGATCCTGCCGCCCATTCAGAGATTGCTCGGGCACCCACACCCCAAAGTCCGGGAGGAAGTTTTCAAAACTCTTCTTCACTTCAATAATCCCGAAGCCCACCGAATGCTTCTGGAGGATTTGTCCGGTACGGATAAAGAAGCTCAACTGAAAGCCATTGATTTAGCAGAAAATTGTCAAAGTGGCGAGGTAGTCAATAGACTCATCGAGTTCTTGAACAAAGGAAATATTTTGAGCTCTAAAACGGATCTCAAGAAAAGGGTCATTCAGACCCTCGGCAGAATAGGGAATCCGGGTATCCTGCCGCATCTGGAGGGGCTGCTCCAATCAAACAATCTTCTGCATCGCAAAGCTCTAACCCAGATGAAAGCGGAAATCATACGTTCGCTTGAATATTATCCCGGTAAAGAAACCGTAACGATCGTCGAAAAGCTCTCCCGCGGAAAAGACCAGGAACTCGCATACCTGGCATTCCAAACTTTGAAAAATATGCACCAGAGAATTAACCCATGAATCCGGATCAGACGGAGAAAATTTATAATTTTATTCGGAACACAGCGATGGCAATTTCCAATGTATTCCTCTATTCGTTTGACCATCCGCAAGTAAGTAATTTATGCGCTAAAGGGATCCTTAGCCTCAAAGAAGCTATGGGTAACGATCCTGAAATTTCCTTCATGGTGATCGATGGGGAGTTGATCCACGATGGAATTTTGTTGAAAAAGAGCATGTATTTTGCCCGCCTTGCTCAGTTGCTTGCCAATCGCGGGATCGGCAGCGTCAGGATTACTCGTGATGTCGGTACTGCAGAAATGGAAGGTTTTATTCTTAATTTGGCGAAAAAAGGGAGCAAGCATGATCCCATATACTCTTCCCCAAATATTCATCTGGGCAAGATTGAGGTTCGGCGCGCGTGGCCGGGAGATACGGAATTAGCCGCTGCCGACACGCCCAAGGGTCCGGGCTCTCCCGAGATGAGCGGGGATGAAATAGCAAAGCTTATGGAAATCTATGAAGAAGTCCAAAAACACAAAAAGCTTAAGGTCGTTGGGATTCATGAGATTGTAAACGGCATAGTGGATATTTTAAACCAAGGTATTACTCCTTTCCTGGGGCTCGCGCCGCTTCGGTCTACGGATGAGTACACCTTCGCTCATTCCATTAATGTTTGCAGCTTGAATATTGCCCAGGCTATGGGGTTAGGGATAGAGGGGCAGCCGCTTTATGATATCGGTATCGCAGCCATGCTGCATGACATCGGCAAACTTTTTATACCGGTGGAGATCATTAACAAACCGGGATCCCTGGATAAGAAGGAATGGTCCCTGATGAAAGAGCACCCGATCCGAGGAGCCGAATATCTCTTGGGGTCGCCAGGTATCCCGAAATTGGCAGTGATCACCGCTTTTGAACACCACATGAAATTCAATTATGCGGGCTATCCGGAAGCCCCTAAAGGATGGAAGCAAAATCTATGCAGCCAGATAACCACAATCTCCGACCACTTTGATGCAATGCGCACCCGTCGATCTTATCGAAGCGCGCTTGAGACAGAACAGGTTATTTCGTTTATGGGCGATAAGCTGGGAATTGAGTTGCACCCAGGCTTAACAAAAAACTTTTTGCAAATCTTAAAACAAAATAATCGGGAATAAGATCAAGGGGTTTTCAAAAAAGGATTAGGCCACTCTGCGCCCCTTTTGAAATCTGGATCGATTCCAAAGAGGCTAGAGGGCAATCTATCCATGGTCTCAAAGGTTATCACCGTCCTTGATTTTTGGAATGCCCATTTCGTAATAGCAGCCTTTTAAACCCTCTTTAGCTCTTTTTCCTCTTTTACGACGGATTAGCGGTTGAATTATTTTGAGTATTCCTCCGTATCTGCCGAAAATTATATTACGGAATAAGCCCGTTCCGGCCAAGCACAAGCATAGGAAATATTCATGGGGGGGCTGACTTATAGCAAATATTGTTGCGTCAAAAGAGATTAGCCGATATTTTGAAATCGTCTGAATCTGCTGTCTATAAGCTC